>NZ_JBHYUU010000001.1:0-55640 GCF_042749955.1 Kitasatospora sp. NPDC059462
GACACCCCCGTCATCACCCTGGACGCCCGACGCCGCGACAGCGCCAAGAGCGCCCTCATCACCCTCGTCGAACACGCCCTCCTCGCCCGCCTGCGGTGAACCGGGGGCGCTGCCCGACGACGCACCACCCGACGACGCACGGCCGCACGGCGCGGCCCGCGGACCCTCCGGTCCACGGGCCGCGCCCTGCTGTCCCCGCCGGGCGGGACCGGCCCTACGCCGCGTCCGGCTCCAGGCCGACCCGCAGCAGGCCGTGGGTGTAGGCGTCCTCCAGCGCCAGCCAGGAGGCCGCCACCACGTTGTCGGCCACCCCGACCGTGGACCAGGTGGCGGTGCCGTCGGTGGTGTCGATCAGCACCCGGGTCTTGGAGCCGGTGCCGTGCTGGCCCTCCAGGATGCGGACCTTGTAGTCCACCAGCTCCAGCTTCGCCAGCTGCGGGTAGATCCGCTCCAGCGCGGTCCGCAGCGCCCGGTCCAGCGCGTCGACCGGGCCGTTGCCCTCGCCGGTGGCGATCATCCGCTCGCCCTTGGCCCAGAGCTTGACCGTCGCCTCGTTGCCGGCGTTGCCGCCCGGGCCCTGCTCGCTGATGGTCCGCCACGACTCCAGGGTGAAGAACCGCTGGCGCCCGCCGCGCACCTCGTCGCGCAGCAGCAGCTCGAAGGAGGCGTCGGCGGACTCGTAGGTGTAGCCGAGGCTCTCCTGCTCCTTGACCTTGGCGACCACCCGGCCGGCGAGGTCCCGGTCGGCGGAGAGGTCGTAGCCGAGCTCCTTGCCCTTGAGCTCGACGGAGGCGCGGCCGGCCATGTCGGAGACCAGCATCCGCATGGTGTTGCCGACCGTCTCCGGGTCGATGTGCTGGTAGAGGTCCGGGTCGACCTTGATCGCCGAGGCGTGCAGGCCCGCCTTGTGGGCGAAGGCGGAGAAGCCGACGTAGGGCTGGTGGGTGGACGGGGTGAGGTTGACCAGCTCGGCGATCGCGTGCGAGATCCGGGTCATCTCGGCCAGGCTGCCGGGCGGCAGCACCCGGCGGTCGTACTTGAGCTCCAGCGCGCCGACCACCGGGAAGAGGTTGGCGTTGCCGACCCGCTCGCCGTAGCCGTTGGCGGTGCACTGGACGTGGGTGGCGCCGGCGTCGACCGCGGCCAGGGTGTTGGCGACGGCGCAGCCGGTGTCGTCCTGGGCGTGGATGCCGAGCCGGGCGCCGGGCTTGTAGGTGTGGCAGTCGGCCAACACGTCGGCGACGATCTCGCGCACGCCGGAGGGCAGCATCCCGCCGTTGGTGTCGCAGAGCACCACCACCTCGGCGCCGGCCTCGTGGGCGGCGCGGACCACGGAGAGCGCGTACGCCCGGTTGGCCCGGTAGCCGTCGAAGAAGTGCTCGCAGTCGATGAAGACCCGGCGGCCCAGGGAGCGCAGGTGGGCGACGCTGTCGCGGACCATCTCCAGGTTCTCGTCGAGGGTGGTGCGCAGCGCCAGCTCGACGTGCCGGTCGTGGGACTTGGCGACCAGGGTGATCACGGGCGCTCCGGAGTTCACCAGCGCGGCCAGCTGCGGGTCGTCCGCGGCGCGGCCGCCGGCCCGGCGGGTGGCGCCGAAGGCGACCAGCTGGGCGTGCGCGAGGTCCAGCTCCTCGGCGGCGCGGGCGAAGAACTCGGTGTCCCGGGGGTTGGCCCCGGGCCAGCCGCCCTCGATGAAGCCGACGCCGAACTCGTCCAGGTGCCGGGCGATGGCGAGCTTGTCGGCCACCGTGAGGTTGATGCCCTCGCGCTGGGCGCCGTCGCGCAGGGTGGTGTCGAAGACGTGGAACGCGTCGTCGGGGAGGTTGGTCGCCTGGGTCATGACCCTGGGTTCTCCGTTCCGGGAGGTCGGCTACTGCTCTGCCGGTTCTGAATCCGGCTCCACTGTCCAGCATCCCGCGCGCACCCGGTGTCCCTGGGCCCCTTGTGGGGGCCTCCGGCCGGTCCGGGGAAACAAAAAGACCCCTCGCGGGTGCGAGAGGTCTGCGCGCGGGTCTGGACGCTGGTGGTCGCCCCGCATCGGGTGGTGCGGTGGCGGTCACTGCGGACCGGCGCGCCTGCTGCTAATAATCAGCGACAGCGAGGACACGCTCGCAGTGTAGGCACATCATCCGGATCGCGGCCCGCCCGTCTCGCCATCCGGGACGGGACGGCGGGGGGCGGACGGGCCGCGGCGGGGGCGTCAGACGATCTTGTGCAGCCAGCCGTGGGTGTCGGGGGCCTGGCCGCCCTGGATGGCGAGCAGGGCGCGGCGCAGCTCCATGGTGACCGGGCCGGGCTCGCCGGCGCCGACGGTCCAGTCGCCGCCGTTGGACTTCACCGAGCCGACCGGGGTGATGACGGCGGCGGTGCCGCAGGCGAAGACCTCGGTGAGGGTGCCGTCGGCGTTGCCCTGCTTCCACTCGTCGGTGGAGATCCGGCGCTCCTCGACGGCGTGGCCGAGGTCGGCGGCGAGCTGCAGCAGCGAGTCGCGGGTGATGCCGGGCAGCAGGGCGCCGGACAGCTCGGGGGTGACGATCCGGGCGTCCGCGCCCTCGCCGAAGACGAAGTAGAGGTTCATGCCGCCCATCTCCTCGATCCACCGGTGTTCGGCGGCGTCGAGCCAGACGACCTGGTCGCAGCCCTTGGCGGCGGCCTCGGCCTGGGCGACCAGGGAGGCGGCGTAGTTGCCGGCGCACTTGGCGGCGCCGGTGCCGCCGGGCGCGGCGCGCACGTAGTCCTCGGAGAGCCAGACCGAGACCGGCTTGACGCCACCGGGGAAGTAGGCGCCGGCCGGCGAGGCGATGATCATGAAGAGGTAGGAGTTGGCCGGGCGGACACCCAGGCCGACCTCGGTGGCGAACATGAACGGGCGCAGGTAGAGGCTCTGCTCCGGCTCGGTCGGGACCCAGGCCTGCTCCTGCTGGACGAGCAGCTCGACGGCCTCGACGAAGGCCTCGACCGGCAGCTCGGGCATGGCCAGGCGGCGGGCGGAGGCCTGGAAGCGGGCCGCGTTGGCCTCCGGGCGGAAGGTCGCGATGGAGCCGTCGGCCTGGCGGTAGGCCTTGAGGCCCTCGAAGATCGCCTGACCGTAGTGGAGGGTCATGTTGGCCGGGTCCATCTCGATCGGCGCGTAGGGCGCCAGCTGGGCGTCGTGCCAGCCCACGCCCTCGGTCCAGCGGATGGTGACCATGTGGTCGGTGAACACGCGCCCGAAGCCCGGGTTGGCCAGCCGGGCCTCGCGCTCCGCCGGGGAGAGCGGGTGGGCGGAGGGCTTGAGGTCGAACGTGATGGGCGCCTGGGTGGGCGTGCTCATGGCTGTGTGTCCTTCACCGTGGGGTTGGTCCGGGCCGCTCCGCCGGATGAACGTTCCGCCTGTTTCGGACGGAACGGACGCACGACGGCACGGCCCACTGTCGATACTCGCATCCAGAGGGCCGTGCCGAACAGCCGCGGGCTCCTTGGAGATCCGCAAGCTGCCGTTATGGGGTCCGGCCCGCGGGGGCCGGAACACCGTTTGTCGGGTTCCGGCCTCCTAGGCGGATACTCGGGCGGCGAGCGCGTCGCCGACCTGGGCGGTGGTGCGGGCCCCGGTGCGCCCGGTGAGGTCCGCGGCGACCGCGTCCTCGATCCGGGCGGCCTCGGCGGGGTACCCGAGGTGGTCGAGCAGCATGGCGACCGACAGCACGGTGGCGGTCGGGTCGGCCTTGCCCTGGCCGGCGATGTCCGGCGCCGAGCCGTGCACGGGCTCGAACATCGACGGGAAGGCACCGCTCGGGTTGATGTTGCCGCTGGCGGCCAGGCCGATCCCGCCGGTCACGGCGGCGGCCAGGTCGGTCAGGATGTCGCCGAACAGGTTGTCGGTCACGATGACGTCGAACCGCTCGGGCTGGGTGACGAAGAAGATGGTCGCCGCGTCGACGTGCAGGTAGTCGGTGGTGACCTCGGGGAACTCCCGGCCGACCTGCTCGAAGATCCGGGTCCACAGGTGGCCGGCGTGCACCAGCACGTTGTTCTTGTGCACCAGGGTCAGCTTCTTGCGCGGACGCGCCTGGGCCCGCCGGTAGGCGTCGCGCACCACGCGCTCGATGCCGAACGCGGTGTTGAGGCTGACCTCGGTGGCCACCTCGTGCTCGGTGCCGGTGCGCAGCGAGCCGCCGTTGCCGACGTACGGGCCCTCGGTGCCCTCGCGGACGACCACGAAGTCGATCTGCGGGTCACCGGCCAGCGGGGACTTCACCCCGGGGAAGAGCCGCCCCGGACGGAGGTTGATGTGGTGGTCGAAGGCGAACCGCAGCTTGAGCAGCAGCCCGCGCTCCAGCACCCCGGACGGCACGCTCGGGTCGCCGATGGCACCGAGCAGGATCGCGTCGTGGGCCTTGAGCTCCGCCAGGACGCTGTCCGGGAGCGTCTCACCGGTGCGGTGGTAGCGCCGGGCCCCGAGGTCGAACTCGGTGGTCTCCAGCTTCACATCGGCGGGAAGCACCGCCCCCAGGACCTTGAGACCCTCGGCCACCACTTCCTGGCCGATTCCGTCACCGGGGACGACTGCGAGACGAATCGTGCGAGACATGCTCGGAGGCTACTCCGGTGTCCCAGAGCCTGACATCCCGCGTCCGCCATTCGGACAAACCGCCCCGTCCGAGGGGCGCCCGACGGTCGCCGGGCGCCCCTGGGCCGGGCTACGGCAGGGTCAGGACCTGGCTGCGGCCGGGCTCCGGGTCGAGGTGGTGGAGGAGCAGGACCCGGGCCTGGGCGGGGCCGCTGCGGCGGATGTCGAGGACGGTGCCGGGGTGGACCGGGGCGGCGATCGCGGCGGGGCCGCCGGGGCCGGTGCGGATGTCGACGGCGGGATGGAGGACGTCGACGGGGAGGGTGGGCCGGGTGCCCTGGAGGCCGATCGCGGAGAAGGCCTCGGCCGGATCGGGAGTCCCGGAGCCGGTGAGACCGGTCCACAGCGCGTAGTGGACGGTGCTGCGGCCGGGGCCGATGCCCGGCAGGACGGCCAGCCGGACCGGCAGCACGACCGCGTCGGAGTCCAGCAGCGCGGTGTCGGTGTCCCCCCAGCGGGCGTTGAGCGGCTGGACGTCCAGCTCGGTGCCGGTGCGGGCGTCCAGGGCGCGGGCCACCAGGACGTCGCTGCCGCGCAGCCGGTCGGCCTTGACGATCACGTCGGTGACGCCGTCGCCGTCGGTGTCCAGCGCGGCCCGGACGGCGAACAGCCCGACCGGGGTGGCGGCCGGCGCCCACACCCGGGCGCCCAGGTAGAGCCGGCCCTCGGCGAGCGGGTCGCCGGTGACGGCGGGCGCGTCGGTGGCGGCGCCGACGGCGCGCAGGCCGGCGGCCCGGTCGCCGGGGTGCTCGACGCAGAGGTCCTGGAGGTGCTCGGCCTCCCCGGTGCTGCCCTCCGGGACGATGCCCGCGCCGGGGCCGACGCCCGCGCCGCTGTCCGGCGGGCAGTCGGGCCAGCGGCCGCCCTCCCCGCCCAGCGCGAAGGCGCTGACCAGGCCGGGCCCGCCGCCGGGGGTGCCGCTGCCGGTGAGGACGGCCAGCGCGCCGTCGCGGACGGTGCGGACCGGGGCGGTGGCGGCCAGCTCGGAGGCTGCCCGCGGGGCGGCGAACAGCGGCACCCGCAGCCCGGGGGCGGCCGGGTCCTCCGGGGTGAGCAGCAGCCGGCCGGAGAGCTCGCCCCGGTAGCTGCGGGCCTGGCCGCCCTGGACGGTCGCGGTCGTCGGATCGGGGGCGCGGCCGAGCGCACCGGGCACCCGGAGGGTGATCCGCACCCGCGCGGCGCCGCCGGGCGGGATCTCGACCCGCCCGGGCGCGAGCTCGAAGGCGGCGCCGGGCGCGTCGGTGGCGGCCGCGTAGCCGGTGCGGTAGGCGACCGGGGCGGCGGAGAGGTTGCGCACCTCGACCTCGCGGACCAGGGCGAGCGGCCCGGTGACGGCGAGCGGGCCGAAGGAGACGCCGACCGCGCCCTCGACCGCGCCCTCCCCCGCCGCGTAGGCGACGGCCGGGGTGCGCACCGCGCGGTCCACGGCGGCCCGGCCGGCTCCGGTGCGCTCGGGCCCGTAGACCGGGCCGGTGGCGCCGTCGCCGAGCCAGGTGTCCCCCGCGGTGTTCATCAGCGCGGCCTTCACCTGCTCGACGCTCCAGTCCGGGTGCACGGCGCGCACCAGCGCCGCCAGCCCGGCGACGTGCGGGGTGGCCATCGAGGTGCCGTCCTCGCGCTGGCCGCCGGTGCCGCTGCCGACCAGGGCCGACCAGACGGTCTCGCCGGGGGCGGCGAGGTCCGGCTTGACGACGCCGGGCACGCCGATCCCGCGCGAGGTGAAGTCGGTGAGGGTGTCGAGCCGCTGCGGCTGGTCCTGGGCGGCGGCGCCGTGCAGCGGGTTGCCGGGTGCGGCGAGGCGGACCCGGACCGGCCCGGCGGCGGCGCCCGCCCGCAGCCGTTCGCCGTCGGCGCGGCCGAGCAGGGCGAGCGGCACCCGGTCGTTGCCGGCGATCTCGGCGAGGTGGTCGTCGTCGGCGGCCAGCAGCGCGCCGGCCGCTCCCGCCTCGGCGACGTGGTCGGCGCGCGGGCCCGAACCGCAGGCGCGCTCGGACTCGCGGGTGCTCCAGGCGAGCACCGCGATCCGCCCGGCGAGCCGCTGCCGGTCGGCCTCGGAGAAGGCCGTGCAGCCGTCGGCCTGGTCGGCGGGCAGCGCGAGCTCACCGCCGACGTCGGCGGTGGACCAGTCCCGGTAGCGGGCGCTCCAGTGGGCCGGCAGCACGCCGGCGAGCGACGGCGGGTCGAGCACGGTGATGCCGTCGGCGTCCCCGTGCGGGTCGACCGAGGCGGCGACGGCGACGGCCCGGGCGGCGGTGCCGGGGCTGCCGCCGATGCCGTAGACGTCGCCCTCGTTGCCCGCGGCGGCGACCACCACGGTGCCGAGCTCGGCGAGCCGGTCGACGGCGAGGGCGTCGGCGTCGTCGGTGGAGCCGAAGCGGCTGCCGAGCGAGAGGTTGAGGACGTCGAGCCGGTCGCCCGGGTCGCCGTCGCCGTCCGGGTCGGCGGCCAGGTCGAGGGCGTGGCCGAGCTGGTCGGTGGAGCCGTCGCAGCCGAAGACCCGGATCGCGTAGAGCCGGGCGCCGGGCGCGGCGCCGGGGCCGACCTTGAAGCCGGCCGGGTCCAGGCCGGGACGGTAGGGGCCGCGGTAGGGCTGCCCGTCGGCGGTGACGCCGAGGCCGGCGGCGGTGCCGGCCACATGGGTGCCGTGGCCGTTGCGGTCGCAGTCGATCGGGTTGTCGTCGGGGTGCGGGTCGGGCTGGTAGTGCGCGGCGTCCGGGTCGGGCTGGTAGTCGTCGCCGACCAGGTCGCGGCCGCCGATGACCTTGGCGTTGGGGAAGAGTCCGGCGGGCGCGGGCTTCGCGCCGTCGACGGACCGGAACGCCTCCTCGGTGCCGGGGCCGCCGAAGTCGGCGTGGGTGTAGTCGATGCCGCTGTCGGCGACGCCGATCCGGATGCCCTCCCCGGTGGTGCCGGACAGGGCCTGCGCCCAGACCTCGGGCGCGCCGGTGACCGGCACCGAGTACGCGTTGTCGCGCCGCTTGCGGAGGATCGGGTGCACGGCCGTGACCCCGGGCAGGGTGCGCAGCGCGGGCAGCCGGCCGGCCGGCGCGCTCACCGCGAGGCCGGTGACCAGGGTGCGGGTGCGGTAGAGCTCGTGGGCGGCGGGCACCGCGCCGTGGACGGCGTCGGCCACCCGGTCCAGCGCGGCGGAGGCGCGGGCCCGCTGGGCGGCGCCGGCCAGGGCGGCCTCCCGGCGGGCGGCCTCCGGGGAGCGCTGCCGGCGGCGGGCCTCGTCACCGGCCCGCCGCCAGACGGGGGCGACGGGCTCGGTGGCGAGTTCCAGCAGGACCGGGACGGGCGGGCCGGTGGCCGGGGCCACCGGGCTCGCGGGCGGGTGGCCGGCGGCCGGGGCGGCGCCGGTCAGCAGGGCCGGTCCGGCGCCGGCCAGCAGGGCCAGCGCGAGGCCGATCCGGGCGAGTGGCCGGCGGACGGTGGGACGACGCATGAGGTCCTCTCCCCCGGCCGGGGGAAGTGATCCGCGTCCCGTGCCGCTGACGCCCGCCCGTGCGGCCGTCGATCACCCTTCCGGGGGCCCCAAATTAGGAATATCGCGCCGGTCGGGGCGAGCAACCTCCCCCGAACGGTGGCAAGTTGCACCCCTTGGAGTGATGCTCCGTCAGCCCGTTCGGCCCATTCGGCGGATGAACGCCACCGGGCGGCCCGGACGCCCGGGGCCCGGGCGGCGGCTCAGTGGTGGCCGGTCACGCCGCCGTTGTCGCGGCGGTCCAGCGCGCGCTGGAGCGCGGCGGCGGCGAAGGGGTTCCGCTCGGCGGCCCGGCGGCGGCGCGGGACGCGGGTCTGCGGGGCGGCGGGGGCGGAAGCGGCGTGGCGGTCGGCGGTGGGGGGCATACCGGGCTCCTTGGTTCGATACGCGCCGTCGGAACGGACGCGGCGGTGGGGAGGAGGGGGGTACACCGGGCGGGGATCACCTGCCCATCGGGCGTACGGGCACGCACGGGCCGCACACCCTGGCTACAGGGGCGGCACACCGTACGGCTTCCACCACGGTACGGCCCCGGCCGTGCGGTGTCTGCCCGGATACTTGGATTTCCTACTATCTGAGACGACCGTCACCCGGAGGAACGCACCAGGGCCCGGACCGCCGTCCGTGCGGTGGTCCGGGCCCTGGTGAGGGGTGGTGCGGGGGGCGTCGCGGGATCAGGCGCCCAGGTCGACCGAGCGCGCGAAGCGGGCGCCGATCTCGGCGGCGATGGCCGACAGCACGTCCTGCGGGATCTCGCTGTCCACCGTGAGGGAGGCCAGCGCGCCGCTGCCGTCGCGGGCGACCTGCATGCCGGCGATGTTGATGCCGGCGTCGCCGAGGTGGCGGCCGAGGACGCCGACGACGCCCGGGCGGTCCTCGTACTTGAAGAAGGCCATGTGGTCGGTCAGCGCCACGTCCACGTCGAAGGCGTCCACGCCGACGATCTTCTGGACCTGCTTGGGGCCGGCCAGCGTGCCGGAGATGGCGATCTCCTCGCCGTTCGCGAGGGTGCCGCGCACGGTGATGACGTTGCGGTGCTCGGGGCTCTCGCTGGAGGTGGTCAGCCGCACCTCGACGCCGCGCTCCTGGGCGAACAGCGGGGCGTTGACGTAGGACACCGTCTCGGCCACGACGTCCTCGAACACACCCTTGAGGGCGGACAGTTCGAGCACCTTGACGTCGTGCTGGGTGATCTCGCCGCGCACCTCGACGTCGAGCCGCACCGCCACCTCGCCGGCCAGCGCGGTGAAGATCCGGCCGAGCTTCTCGGCCAGCGGCAGGCCCGGGCGGACGTCCTCGGCGATCACGCCGCCCTGGACGTTGACCGCGTCCGGCACCAGCTCGCCGGCCAGCGCCAGGCGCACCGAGCGGGCGACGGCGATGCCGGCCTTCTCCTGGGCCTCGTCGGTCGAGGCGCCCAGGTGCGGGGTGGCCACCACGTTGTCGAGGGCGAACAGCGGGGAGTCGGTGCACGGCTCCTTGGCGTACACGTCCAGGCCGGCGCCGGCCACCCGGCCGTCGCGCAGGGCGCTGAGCAGCGCCTCCTCGTCGACGATGCCGCCGCGGGCGGCGTTGACGATCCGGACGGTCGGCTTGACCTTGTGCAGCGCCTCGTCGCCGATCAGGCCGAGGGTCTCTGGGGTCTTCGGGAGGTGGACGGTGATGAAGTCCGAGACCTCCAGCAGCTCCTCCAGCGAGACCAGCTTGACGCCCATCTGCGCGGCGCGGGCGGCCTGGATGTAGGGGTCGTACGCGACGATCTTCATGCCGAACGCCGACATCCGCTGGGCGACCAGCACGCCGATCCGGCCGAGGCCGACGACGCCGAGGACCTTCTCGCTCAGCTCGACGCCGGTGTACTTGTTGCGCTTCCACTCGCCGCCCTTGAGCGCGGCGTTGGCCGGCGCGATGTTGCGGGCGACGGAGATCAGCAGGCCGCAGGCGAGCTCGGCGGCGGTGACGATGTTGGAGGTCGGCGCGTTCACGACCATGACGCCGGCCTTGGTGGCGGCGGAGACGTCCACGTTGTCGAGGCCGACGCCGGCCCGGGCGACGACCTTGAGCTTGCGCGCGGCGGCCAGCGCCTCGGCGTCGACCTTGGTGGCGGAGCGGATCAGGATGGCGTCGACGTCCGCGATCGCGGTCAGCAGCTCGGTGCGGTCCGCGCCGTTGCAGTGGCGGATCTCGAAGTCGGGGCCAAGGGCGTCGACCGTGGCGGGCGAGAGCTCTTCGGCGATCAGAACTACGGATTTGCTCACGACAGTGTGTCCTAACTGTCCGGTTCCCCCGAGCACGAAGGTGGCGTGGAGGGCGGGGGAAGGTGGCATGCCGCGTAGGTAGACGCACGACGCTGTGGGCCTGACGCGCACTCGGAAGTGTATCGACGGGCTGGATACCCGGCTGCTCCCGTCCGGCGAAATCACCCGGACGGGAGCAGCCTAGTTGTACAAGGGCGTTACAAAATCGAGAGGGTCCGACTCAGCGTGCGCCCGGTGCCGCTCAGGCCTCTTCCTTGACCCAGCTCATCAGCTTGCGCAGCTTCTTGCCGGTGGTCTCCAGCAGGTGGTCCTCGTCGGCCTTCTTGTACTCGTTGTACTTCGGCAGACCGGCCTTGTACTCGGCGATCCAGGTGTTGGCGAAGGTGCCGTCCTGGATCTCGGCGAGGACCTTCTTCATCTCGGCCTTGGTGGCGTCGGTGATGATCCGCGGGCCGGTGACGTAGTCGCCCCACTCGGCGGTCTCGGAGACCGACCAGCGCATCTTCTCCAGGCCGCCCTCGTACATCAGGTCGACGATGAGCTTCAGCTCGTGCAGGCACTCGAAGTAGGCGATCTCCGGCTGGTAGCCGGCCTCGACCAGGGTCTCGAAACCGGCCTTCACCAGGGCGGCGGTGCCACCGCAGAGGACGGCCTGCTCACCGAACAGGTCGGTCTCGGTCTCCTCGGTGAAGGTGGTCTTGATGACGCCGGCCTTGGTGGCGCCCAGGCCCTTGGCGTAGGACAGCGCCAGGTCGAAGGCCTTGCCGGAGGCGTCCTGCTCGACGGCGACGATCGCCGGGACGCCGCGGCCCTCCTCGTACTGGCGGCGGACCAGGTGGCCCGGGCCCTTCGGGGCGACCATGCAGACGTCGACGTCGGCCGGCGGCTTGATGAAGCCGAAGCGGATGTTCAGGCCGTGGCCGAAGAACAGGGCGTCGCCGGCCTTCAGGTGCGGGGCGATGTCCGCCTCGTAGACGTCGGCCTGGATCGGGTCCGGGACCAGGATCATGATGACGTCGGCCTCGGCCGCGGCCTCGGCGGGGGTGACCACGCGCAGACCGGCCTCCTCGGCCTTCTGGCGGGACTTGGACTCCGGCTTCAGGCCGACCCGGACGTCCGCGCCCGAGTCGCGCAGGGACAGCGCGTGGGCGTGGCCCTGGCTGCCGTAGCCGATGACCGCGACCTTGCGGCCCTGGATGATGGACAGGTCGGCGTCGTCTTCGTAGAACAGCTCGGCCACGGGGGCACATCTCCTTGCGAGTGGTTTGCCTGGGTCTGCGTCGGTTCCTACCGTATGCGGACCCGGTGAAGGGGTGGGGCGGTAATCAGGGTGTGAGACGCGGCGCGGGTCAGGCGCTGCGGTCGAGGGCGCGCAGCGAGCGGTCCGTGATCGAACGGGCGCCGCGTCCGATGGCGACCAGGCCGGACTGGACCAACTCCTTGATGCCGTAGGGCTCCAGCATCCGGAGCATGGCCTCCAGCTTGTCCGAGCTGCCGGTGGCCTCGATGGTCACCGCGTCCGGGGACACGTCGACCGTCTTGGCGCGGAACAGCTGGACGATCTCGACGATCTGCGACCGGGTCTCGTTGTCGGCGCGGACCTTCACCAGGACCAGTTCCCGCTGGATCGCAGCGGACTGGTCGAGTTCGACGATCTTTATCACGTTGACGAGCTTGTTGAGCTGCTTGGTGACCTGTTCCAGCGGGAGGTCCTCGACGTTGACCACGATGGTCATCCGGGACACGTCCGGATGCTCGGTGGGGCCGACGGCGAGGGAGTCGATGTTGAAGCCCCGACGGGAGAACAGCGCGGCGATCCGGGCGAGCACGCCGGGCTTGTTCTCGACCAGGACGGACAGGGTGTGCTTGGACATGGGTCGTGGGTTCCCTTGGTCGTTCCGGAAGGGGCTCAGTCGAGGTCGTCGCCGAAGTCGGGGCGCACCCCGCGGGCGAACTGGATCTCGTCGTTGCTGGTGCCGGCCGCGACCATCGGCCAGACCATGGCGTCCTGGTGGACGATGAAGTCGATGACCACCGGGCGGTCGTCGATCTCCATCGCCTGCTTGATCACCGCGTCGAGGTCCTCGGGGCGCTCGCAGCGCAGGCCGACGCAGCCCATCGCCTCGGCGAGCAGGACGAAGTCGGGGATCCGGGTGCCCTGGGCGGGCGGCTCGATGCCGTCGTGGCCGGGGCCGGAGTGCAGCACGGTGTTGGAGTAGCGCTGGTTGTAGAACAGCGTCTGCCACTGCCGGACCATGCCCAGCGACCCGTTGTTGATGACCGCGACCTTGATCGGGATGCCGTTCAGGGCGCAGGTGACCAGCTCCTGGTTGGTCATCTGGAAGCAGCCGTCGCCGTCGATCGCCCAGACCGCGGTCTCCGGGCGGCCCGCCTTGGCGCCCATCGCGGCCGGCACGGCGTAGCCCATGGTCCCGGCGCCGCCGGAGTTGAGCCAGGTGGCCGGCTTCTCGAACTGGATGAACTGCGAGCTCCACATCTGGTGCTGGCCGACGCCCGCCGCGTAGATGGCGTCCGGGCCGACCAGCCGGCCGATCCGCTCGATGACCTGCTGCGGGGAGAGCTGGCCGCCCGCCGCGGGCTCGTAGCCCACCGGATAGGTCCGCTTCCACTCGTCGAGCCGCTCCCACCAGTCGCCGTAGTCGCCCTTGTGGCCGGCGTCGAACTCGGCCTGGACGGCGACGATGAGGTCGGCCAGCACCTCGCGGGCGTCGCCGACGATCGGCACGTCGGCCGGGCGGTTCTTGCCGATCTCGGCCGGGTCGATGTCGGCGTGGACGACCTTGGCGTACGGCGCGAAGCTGTCCAGCTTGCCGGTGACCCGGTCGTCGAAGCGGGCGCCGAGGGTGAACAGCAGGTCCGCCTTCTGCAGCGCGGTGACGGCCGGGACGGAGCCGTGCATGCCGGGCATGCCCAGGTGCTGCGGGTGGCTGTCCGGGAACGCGCCGAGCGCCATCAGGGTGGTGACCACCGGGGCGCCGGTCAGCTCGGCGAGGATCCGCAGCTCGGCCGTGGCACCGGCCTTGATGACGCCGCCGCCGACGTACAGCACCGGGCGCTTGGAGGTGACCAGCATCTTCGCGGCCTCGCGGATCTGCTTGGCGTGCGGCTTGGTCACCGGGCGGTAGCCGGGCAGCGAGGTCTCGGCCGGCCAGCGGAAGGTGGTGGTGGCCTGCAGGGCGTCCTTGGCGATGTCGACCAGGACCGGGCCGGGGCGGCCGGTGGCGGCGATGTGGAACGCCTCGGCGATCACCCGGGGGATCTCGGCCGGGTCGGTGACCAGGTAGTTGTGCTTGGTGATCGGCATGGTGATGCCGCAGATGTCCGCCTCCTGGAAGGCGTCCGTGCCGATCGCCTGGGAGGCGACCTGGCCGGTGATCGCGACGATCGGCACCGAGTCCATGTAGGCGTCGGCGATCGGGGTGACCAGGTTGGTCGCGCCCGGGCCGGAGGTCGCCATGCAGACCCCGACCCGGCCGGTGGCCTGGGCGTACCCGGTGGCGGCGTGACCGGCGCCCTGCTCGTGGCGGACCAGGATGTGACGCACCTTGGTGGAGTCCATCAGCGGGTCGTACGCGGGAAGGATGGCCCCGCCGGGGATGCCGAAGACGGTGTCCGCGCCGACGGCCTCCAGCGAGCGGATGAGCGACTGGGCGCCGGTCATGGTCTCGACGACGTGCTGCGGAGCGGGAGCGTGGGCGGCCGGGGTGTCCCCACGGCGGGGGGCTGCGGCGTGCTCAGTCATCTGCCTGTCTCTTCTCGGTTCTGGCCGGCCCGGTGGTTGCGGGCCCCGGGGTCGAGGGATGGGGTCCCGCTTGCGGGCCGATCGCCGGCTCTGCCCCAATCGTCCCTTTCGCGGGGCCTCGGGGCCAGGGGTCTTGCAGTGGTGGAACGGCGTCGGTGCAACAAAAAACCCCTCGTGCCCAAGGGCATGCGAGGGGTGGCGCGTCGGTCTGTCACGAGCGGGGCATGGCCCGCTCAGCCGACGCGCCCGCCAAGTACGAGAATTCGGGTGCGCATGGCAACGACCTTCCTCCCGTCACGGCCCGACTGTCAAGCAGGTGGGACGACAGTCTCGCCATGCGGACCCGCTCCCGGACCTGCGACGGCCGGGTGTTCGGGCAGGTCGGAGGGGTTGTGGTGAGCTACGACACGTCCCTGGCCGCCCTCCGCGCGCCCACTCGTCCGGGTGTCCGCGGCCAGGTACGCTCGCCGGGCCGGCAGCGGGCCGGGCGGCCGCGGCACCGGGTAGACGCGGCGGGCCAGGGCGCGCCGCAGCCTGGTCTCGTCCAGGGGGGCGGAGAAGGCCGAGCCCTGCACCTGGCGGCAGCCCAACTCCTGCAGCACGGCCACCTGGCGGGGCAGGTCGACGCCCTCCGCGGCGGTGACCAGACCGAGGTCCCGGCCGAGCCGCAGGGCGTGCCCGGCGAGCGTGCGGGCGAGCGCGGAGTCGCCGAGGTCGTGGACCAGCGAGCGGTCCAGCTTGAGGCCGTCGAAGGGCAGCCGGGCGAGCGCGCCGAGCGAGCCGCCGCCGGCCCCGAAGCCGGCCAGCGCGGTGGAGACGCCCAGGCGGCGCAGCGCGGCGAGCCGGCGGCCGAGTTCGTCGGCCAGCTCGTCCGGGCCCATCCGGGCCACCTCGACGATCAGCTGGCCGCCGGGCAGGCCGCTGTCGCGCAGGGCGGCGGCCACCGTCTCGTACAGGCCGGGGGCGCAGAGCCGTTCGGCGGAGAGCCGCACCGAGACCGGGACCGGCGGGGCGGCGGGGCGGCCGCAGACGGGCAGGCCGCGGCGCAGCGCGGCGGCGGCGACCGCCTCGCGGACCAGCCAGCGGGAGAACCGGGCGGCGGCGTCGCCGTGTTCGGTGGAGCGCAGGAACTCGGCCGGGGTGAGCAGCAGGCCCTGCACGGAGCGCCAGCGGGCCTGGGCCTCGACGGCGGTGACCGCGCCGCTCACGAGGTCCACCACGGGCTGGTGGAGCAGCGCGAAGCCGCCCTCCCGGACGGCCGCCCGCAGCCGCTCGTCCAGTTCGGTGCGGCGCTCCAGGTCGGCGCGCATGGCCGGGGAGTAGAGCATGACCCGGCCCTTGCCCTCGGACTTGGCGCGGTACATCGCGAGGTCGGCGTTGCGCATCAGCTCGTCGGCCCCGGCCCGCGGATCGGCGGCCGGGCCGCGTTCGGGGCTGCCGAAGGCGATGCCGATGCTGGCCGCCACGCTGAGTTCGCTGCCGCCGATCCAGTAGGGCTCGGAGAGCGCGGTGCGCAGCCGGTCGGCGAGCTCCTGGACCTGGAGGCGGCCGAGCGGGCCGCAGACCAGGGCGGCGAACTCGTCGCCGCCGAACCGGGCGACGGTGTCCCCGCAGCGCACGGCGCCCTGGAGCCGGCGGGCGGCCTGGACGAGCAGTTCGTCGCCGACCTGGTGGCCCGCGGTGTCGTTGACCGCCTTGAAGCCGTCGAGGTCGAGGAAGAGCACCGCGACCCCGGCGCCGGCCTCGTCCTGCGGGCCGCGGGCGGCCAGCGCGGTGCGCAGCCGCTGGGTGAACAGCGCCCGGTTGGGCAGGTCGGTGAGCGGGTCGTGGAAGGCGTTGTGCTGCAACTGGGCCTGGAGCATGACCCGTTCGGTGACGTCGCGGCTGTTCAGGATGAGGCCGTCGCGGTACCGGTCGACGGTCGACTCGACGTGCAGCCACTCACCGGCGCCGGAGCCGATCCGGCACTCCACCCGGGCCGCGGGCAGCGGCTCGCCGCCCGGGTCGCGGTGGGCGGCCAGCCGGCCGCGGGCGAGGAAGCGGCGGACCTCCAGCAGCACCCGGTCGACGTCCTCGGGGTGGATGAGGTCCAGCAGGTTGCCGCCGACCAGTTCCTCCGGATCGCGCCCGTAGACGCCCAGCGCGGCCGGGGAGACGTAGGAGAGCACCCCGTTGGCCCCGGCGATCATGATGACGTCGCTGGAGCCCTGCACCAGGGAGCGGAAGTGCGCCTCCTTGTGGGCGAGTTCCTGGGCCAGCGAGAGGTTGTCGAGCAGCATGATGCCCTGCCGCAGGATCAGCGCGAGGCCGACGGTGCAGGCGGCCGAGGCGACCACCCGGTCCAGCGAGCGGCCGCCGAGGGCGTTGTAGAGGATCCCGGCGGTGCAGACCGCGGCGGCGGCGTACGGGGTGAGCGCGCTGAAGGTGGTGGCGACCCGGCGGCGCGGCAGGCCGCCGAGCGCGGGGTGCTCGCGCAGCGGGCGGCGCCAGCGCGGGGACCACGGCGCCCAGGCGAGCAGCAGGCTGCCCGCGAACCAGCCGGCGTCCAGCAGTTCGCCGGAGTGGTAGCTGCTGCGCAGTTCGGGCGAGGTGAACAGGGCGTCGCAGAGCACGGTGACGGCGAGGCCGACCATGGCGGTGTGGACGGCGGCCCGGTTGCCGTCCCGGCCGCCGAAGCGCAGGCCGACGACCAGCGAGACCAGCAGGATGTCCAGCACCGGGTAGGCGAGGTTGAGGGCCAGGCGCAGCGGGGAGCCGGCCTCGCCGGCGGCGGTGCGGCCGAGCGCGAGGCTCCAGCTGAGGGTGAACAGCGAGCCGGCCACCAGCCAGCCGTCGAGCAGCAGGCAGAGCCAGCCGGCGGCGGTGCGCGGGCGCTGGGCGAGCACCAGGACGCCGGTGATGGCGAGCGGGGCGAACAGCAGGAAGGCGTACTCGGCGAGCGAGTTGGGCGGCAGCGGGGTGCGTTCGACCAGCTCGTACCAGCCCCAGGTGCCGTTGCCGAAGGCGACCATGAGCGAGGAAAGGCCGAACAGCAGCCAGGCCGGGCGGGCGTGGCCGCCGACCGTGCAGCCGTACGCCAGGCAGGAGAGCGCGGCCGCGAGGGCGGCGGCAGCCAGGCCGAAGTCGCCCATGAAGACGGCGATCTGGCGCGAGCCCCAGCCGAGTGCCGCGCCGAGGGCGTAGGCGAGGCAGAGCACGCCGAGGGCGGCCCCGGGCAGTCTGCGGCTGTGCAGCGCCCGGCGGAGCGGCCCGGGTCTGCGGCACCCGGGTGCCGGCGGGGCGGCCGCACGGAGGGCGGACCGGGGCGCGCCGCCCGGGGGCGGGGCCGGGGCTCCGGCGGTCGGACCGGTCACGGGCGGCGGTCCGCCCGTGAGCAGGTCGGTGTCCGGTGCCTCCGGCCGTCCGGCTCCGGGCAGCACCGCGTCGGTGGAGCTCACTCGACCTCTCCCCCTCCGGCCCGGGGCCTCGCGCCCGGGTCACGGACCACCGGCCGCGCGCCTGGTGGCCGTACGCGGTGACCTGGCGCCCCGTCGGGGCGGTGGCCCAGGGGGCGGGGGGCCTGCCGGCCGTCCCGCCACACCGATGTTCCCGTCCGGGACCCTACACCACTTCGGTCACTCAATGACACGCACACTCAACTTAGAGTAATGGCCTCGGGGTGGGGAATTACACCCGATTCCACCGGAACGGGCCGGTTGGCGGGGGCGCACGGGCGGGGGCTCACGCGGCGCGCACGGGAGCACGGGGCGGCGCCCGCGCGACACCGGCCGGACCGGCAGACGGCCGGCCCCGGCCCGGCGGACCGGCCCGCGGCAGGCGGACGGCGGGCGGTCAGCGGCCGGCCGGGGCCAGATCCTCGGGGAACAGCCGCAAGCGGTGCGCCAGCGCGGCGGCTTCGCCCCGGCCGGCGACCGCCAGCTTGCCCAGGATGTTGGAGACGTGCACGCTCGCCGTCTTCGGCGAGATGTACAGTTCCTCGGCGATCTGCCGGTTGGTGCGCCCCCGCGCGAGCAATCGGAGCACGTCCCGCTCACGGGGGGTGAGACCGAAGGAGTCCCCCGCCGGCGCCGCCGCGGCGGGTGCGGGACGGCCCGCGACGACCGTCAGCCCCGCCCGCTCGGCCAGCGCGTCGACCTCGGCGCGCAGCCCGGCGTCACCCCGGACGGTCGCCAGTTCCCGCGCCTCGCGCAGCAGTTCGGCCCCCGCCTCGCGGCGCCCGGCCAGCACCTCGGCCTCGCCGGCCCGCAGCAGGGCGAACGCCAGCGGGTACGGCAGCCCGGTCGGACGCAGCCGTTCGACCGCGGCGGCCCAGTGCGCCGGGGTGTCCGCCCCCTCGGCCCGGGCCAGTTCGCCCTCCAGCAGCCGGGCCCAGCCGTGGTGCAGCGGCACCGTCGGGGTCAGCCCGGACGCCACCTCGACGATCCTGGCCAGCACCGCGGCCCGGCCCGGTTCGGCCTCCGGCAGGCCCCGGCTGTCCGCCTCGACGCCCGCGCCGTCGACCAGCAGCGGGAAGCAGTCGGCCAGGTAGCCGCAGGGGAACGCCCCCGCCAGGGCGGCGAGCAGCTCGGCGCGGGCCTCCAGCGGGCGGCCCGCCCGGGCGGCGATCCGCACCGCGAGCCGGCCGATCGGCACGGAGTGCTGGATCTGGCCGACCCGGTTGGCGGCCCGGGCCTGGGCGAGCAGCGCGCCGGCGCCGGCCACGTCGCCGTGGAGCAGGGCGAGCTCCCCGCGCAGCCGGTCCAGGAACTCCGCGTGGGTGCCGGTCGGGCTGGTCAGGTCGCCCTCGGCGAGCACCAGTTCGGCCTCGTCGATCCGCCCGAGGTCCATCAGCGCCTCGGCGAGGTTCCCGGTCAGGATGGTGCCGATGTTGCGCTGCAGGCCGTTGCGGCGGGCCGAGTCCAGCCCCTCCCGGGCGAGCTCCGCGGCCTGCTCGGCCCGGCCGAGGCCGCGCAGCAGCGAGGACAGGTTGTTGAGGCCGCGCAGCAGCAGGTCCGGGGCGCCGAGCCGGCGGGAGGCCTCGACCGCCGCCGTCAGCTGGGCCACCGCGGCCTCCGGATCGGCGTCCAGGTCGTTGCGCAGCCCGCCGATGGTCATCAGGGCGTGCTGCTCGACGGTGGGCGCGCCCACCTCGCGGGCGATCCGGGCGGCCCGCTCGGCGAGCGCGACCAGCTCGGGGCGGGGGTTGGAGAGCATCCCGGCGCCCGCCCCGAGCGCGAACACCTCGGCCTGCACGGCGGACGGCGGCAGGTGCTCGACCAGCCGGTGCGCGTAGGCGATCTCCTCCGTGTCACCGGAGCGGCGCAGGTGGCCGAGCATCCGGGCGCGGTTGATCCGGAACCAGGCGGCGCGGGCCGGGTGGTCGTTCTCGTCGACGAGCTGGAGCGCCCGCTTCGCCAGGCTCAGCCCGCGTTCCCGGTCACCGCTGCGGCGGGCGGCGACCACCGCCTCGGCCAGCACGTCGATCCGGCAGAGCCGGTCGCAGTCCTCGTCGTGCAGGTCCGTGTCGCAGGAGCACGGCGGATAGGTCTCGGCCCAGTCGTACGGGCGCAGGGTGCCGGCCAGCTGCTCGCCGGGGACCTCGTCCCACAGCTCCAGGGCCCGTTCCAGCATCCGCAGTTGCTCGGCGAAGGCGTTGCGGCGGCGGGCCGCCCGGGCGGCGTCCAGCGCGGTCGGCAGGGCCCGGGCCGGGTCGTGGGCGTGGTACCAGTAGTTGGCCAGCCGGGCCGGCCGGGCGTCGGCGCCGACCAGCTGCGGCTCGGCCTCCAGGGCCTCGGCGAACCGGCGGTTGATCCGGTGCCGCTCGCCGGGCAGCAGGTCGTCCGAGACGGCCTCGCGGACCAGCGCGTGCCGGAACCGGTAGCCGTCGCCGTCCGGGTCCGGGCGCAGGATGTTGGCGCCGACCGCGGCGCGCAGCGAGCCGATCAGCCGCTCCTCGTCCTCCAGGACGGCGGCGAGCAGGGCGTGTTCGACCAGGGAGCCGCCCTCGGCGGCGATCCGCAGCACCCGCTGGGTCTCCTCGTCCAGTGCCTCGACCCGGACCAGCAGGATGTCGCGCAGGGAGTCGGTGAGCCCGGCCGAGCAGCCCTCCCGCAGGGCGGTGGCGAGCTCCTCGACGAAGAACGGGTTGCCCTCGGAGCGGCGGTGGATGCGCTCGACCAGCTGCCGGTCGGGCGCCGCGGTGCCGAGGATGCCGGCCAGCTGGGCGGCCACCTCGCCGGGGCCGAACCGCTCCAGCTCCAGCCGGCGCACCGTGCGCAGCCGCTCCAGCTCGGCCAGGAAGGGCCGCAGCGGGTGGCGGCGGTGCAGGTCGTCGCTGCGGTAGGTGGCGACCAGCAGGACGCGGGCCCGGTGCAGGGTGCGGACCAGGTAGGCGAACAGCTCCCGGGTGGAGCGGTCGGACCAGTGCAGGTCCTCGACGGCGAGCACGAGGGTACGGTCCGCGCCGAGCCGTTCGAACAACCTCGCGGTGTGCTCGAACAGCCGGGCCCGGCCGTACTCGTCGTTGGGCTCGCCGTCGGCCTCGCCGAAGTCCGGCAGCAGCCGGGCGAGATGGCCCTCCATCCCGGCCGCGGCGCTCTCCAGCTCGGTGCCCAGACAGCGGTGCAGCCGGCGCAGCGCGGTGGCCAGCGGAGCGTAGGGCAGTCCCTCGGCGCCGACCTCCGGACAGCCGCCGACGGTGGTGAGCACGCCCCGGTCGTCGGCCCGGCGCAGGAACTCCTCCAGCAGCCGGGTCTTGCCGACACCCGCCTCGCCGCCGATCAGCACGGTCTGCGGCTCGCCGCGGCCGGCCCGGCGCAGCGCGTCCGCCAGGTCGGTGAGCTCCGGATCGCGGCCGACGAAGACGGGACTCACCGAGATCTGCTGCATGGAGGCGAGCATGCCATACGGGTCCGCTGCCCTCCGAGGGGTTATCCCGCCCCTCGAACGCCCGGAGGGGGAGGCGCTCCCCCGTCGCGCCTCCCCCTCCGTTCCCCGCCCGGCACCCCGGTGCCGGTCCGTCAGCATTCGCCGACGCGCGCGGTGCGCCGCTGGACGCGCAGGCCGATGTTCGGCCGCCACCCGGTGCGCTTGGCGGGCTTCGCCGCGCGGACCAGGCGCTGGTGCTCGGCCAGGGCCTGGAGTTCCAGTTCCTGCTGCTTGATGAGCTCGTACTCGATCACGGTGGTTCCCCTCGTGGGTTCTTCGTCGGTTCCGTTCGCTGAGTAGAGACTCCTCCCCCAGGGGGGTGGCGGGCATCGGCAGGCTTCCGGATCTTCCGGGGCCGGGAGGCCTTAGGCCGGCGCCCCGGGACACGACGAAGGCCCGGCCTCACCCCCGGGAGGGGGTAAGACCGGGCCTCGGACGGCTAAGTAGGCCTTAGACCGCCTTAGACGCCTTGGAAACTCAGGCGGAGACGCCCAGCTTCTCCAGGATCAGGTCCTTCACGCGGGCCGCGTCGGCCTGGCCGCGGGTGGCCTTCATGACCGCGCCGACCAGCGCGCCGACCGCGGCGACCTTGCCGTCGCGGATCTTGGCGGCGACGGCCTCGTTCTCGGCGATCGCCTGGTCGACGGCGGCGCCCAGCGCGGAGTCGTCCGAGACGACGGCCAGGCCGCGCTTCTCGACGATCTCGTCCGGCTCGCCCTCGCCGGCCAGCACGCCCTCGATGACCTGGCGGGCCAGCTTGTCGTTCAGCTTGCCCTCGGCGACCAGCGCGGTGACCCGGGCGACCTGCGCCGGGGTGATCGGCTGCTCGGCCAGCTCGGTGCCGGTCTCGTTGGCGCGGCGGGCCAGCTCGCCCATCCACCACTTGCGGGCCTGGTCGGCCGGGGCGCCGGCGGCGATGGTCTCCTGGATCGGCTCGACGGCGCCCGCGTTCAGCACCGACTGCATGTCCTTGTCCGACAGGCCCCACTCGGCCTGCAGCCGGGCCCGGCGCACCCGGGGCAGCTCGGGCAGCGCGGCGCGCAGCTCCTCCACCCACGCGCGGGACGGCGCGATCGGCACCAGGTCCGGCTCCGGGAAGTACCGGTAGTCCTCGGCGTTGTCCTTGATCCGGCCGGAGGTGGTGGAGCCGTCGTCCTCGTGGAAGTGCCGGGTCTCCTGGATGATCGTGCCGCCGTCGGTGAGCACCGTGGCGTGCCGCTGGATCTCGAACCGGGCGGCCCGCTCGACGCTGCGCAGCGAGTTGACGTTCTTGGTCTCCGAGCGGGTGCCGAAGGTCTCGGTGCCGTTCGGGCGCAGCGACAGGTTGACGTCGCAGCGCATCTGGCCCTTGTCCATCCGGGCCTCGGAGACGCCCAGCGAGCGGATCACCTCGCGCAGCTCGGCGACGTAGGCGCGGGCGACCTCGGGGGCCCGCTCGCCGGCGCCGGTGATCGGCTTGGTGACGATCTCGATCAGCGGGATGCCGGCCCGGTTGTAGTCCAGCAGCGAGTGCGTGGCGCCGTGGATGCGGCCGGTCGCGCCGCCGACGTGGCTGGACTTGCCGGTGTCCTCCTCCATGTGGGCGCGCTCGATCTCCACCCGGAAGGTCGAGCCGTCCTCCAGCTGCACGTCGAGGTAGCCGTTGAAGGCGATCGGCTCGTCGTACTGCGAGGTCTGGAAGTTCTTCGGCATGTCCGGGTAGAAGTAGTTCTTCCGCGCGAACCGGCACCACTCGGCGATCTCGCAGTTCAGCGCCAGGCCGATCTTGACGGCCGACTCCACGCCCACCGCGTTGACCACCGGCAGCGAGCCCGGCAGCCCCAGACAGGTCGGGCAGACCTGGCTGTTCGGCTCGGCACCCAGTTCGGTCGAACAACCGCAGAACATCTTGGTCTTGGTACCGAGCTCGACGTGGACCTCAAGGCCCATCACCGGGTCGTACGACGCGAGAGCGTCCTCGTAGGAGACCAGGTTCTTGACGCTCACAGCGTCCCCTTCACTCAAAAGTCTTCGGTGGTGCGGGCCCGGCCGGTACCGCGGTACCCGCCGGGCCCCACGGGCTAGCCCAGCAGGACGTCGTCGTCGCCGAGGCGGCGCAGCTCGCGCACCAGCAGGGCGGTGCCGGTGACCAGGGCGGCGGCGCCGACGAGGGCGTTGACCAGCTTGAGGGTGTCGCTCTCGTCGCGGGCCTTGCGGACGTCCTTGGCGATGGAGATCGCGCCGAACGCGCTGGTCCCGATCGACAGCCACAGCCCGGGCTTCGAGTGCTTCCACCCCTTCAAAGACGCAGACTGGGCCTTCGCCTTCTCGATCTTGCTCACAGTGCCGGTGCCTCCTCCAGCAGGGTGTGCCCCCACTTGTCGTTGAGTGCGGCCTCGACGGCGCCGCCCACGCGGTACAGGCGGTCGTCCGCCATCGCGGGTGCGATGATCTGCAGGCCGACCGGGAGATTGTCCTCCGGCGCCAGGCCGCAGGGCAGCGACATCGCCGCGTTGCCCGCAAGGTTGGACGGAATCGTGCAGAGGTCGGCCAGGTACATCGCCATCGGGTCGTCGGCGCGCTCGCCGATCGGGAAGGCGGTGGTCGGGGTGGTCGGCGAGACCAGGACGTCCACGCCGGCGAAGGCGGCGTCGAAGTCGCGGGAGATCAGCGTGCGCACCTTCTGGGCCGAGCCGTAGTAGGCGTCGTAGTAGCCCGAGGAGAGCGCGTAGGTGCCGAGGATGATGCGGCGCTTGACCTCGGGGCCGAAGCCGGCCTCGCGGGTCAGCGCGGTGACGTCCTCGGCGGAGCGGGTGCCGTCGTCGCCGACCCGCAGGCCGTAGCGCATCGCGTCGAAGCGGGCCAGGTTGGACGAGGCCTCGCTGGGCGCGATCAGGTAGTACGCGGGGAGCGCCAGGGTGAACGACGGGCAGGAGACCTCGACGACCTCGGCGCCCAGCTCGCGCAGCAGCTCCACCGACTCGTCGAAGCGCTGCATGACGCCGGCCTGGTAGCCCTCGCCGGCGAACTCCTTGACCACGCCGATCCGCATGCCGCGGACGTCACGCATCCGGGCGGCCTCGACGACGGCCGGCACCGGCGCGTCGATCGAGGTGGAGTCCAGCGGGTCGTGGCCGGCGATCGCCTCATGCAGCAGCGCCGCGTCCAGCACGGTGCGGGCGCACGGGCCGCCCTGGTCCAGGCTGCTGGAGAAGGCCACCAGGCCGTAGCGGGAGACCGAGCCGTAGGTCGGCTTCACGCCGACGGTGCCGGTGACGGCGCCGGGCTGGCGGATCGAGCCGCCGGTGTCGGTGCCGATCGCCAGCGGGGCCTCGAAGGCGGCCAGCGCGGCCGCCGAGCCGCCGCCGGAGCCGCCGGGGATCCGGGAGAGGTCCCACGGGTTGCCGGTGGTGCCGTAGGCCGAGTTCTCGGTGGAGGAGCCCATCGCGAACTCGTCCATGTTGGTCTTGCCGAGGATGACGACGCCGGCGTCCTTGAGCCGCGAGGTCAGGGTGGCGTCGTACGGCGGGATCCAGCCTTCGAGGATCTTCGAGCCGCAGGTGGTCGGCACGCCCTTGGTGGTGAAGACGTCCTTCAGCGCCAGCGGGACACCGGCCAGCGGGCCCAGCTCCTCGCCCTTGGCGCGCTTCTCGTCGACGGCCCGCGCGGCGCTCAGCGCGCCCTCGGTGTCGACGTGCAGGAAGGCGTTGACCTTCTGGTCGACGGCCTCGATGCGGTCCAGGTGCGCCTGCGCGACCTCGACGGCGGAGACCTCGCCCTTGGCGATGGCGGCGGCCGTGTCGGCGGCGGTGTAACGGATCAGGTCGGTCATCTCGGTCAGTCCTCCCCGAGGATCTGCGGCACACGGAAACGCTGCTCCTCGGCGGCCGGGGCGCCGGCCAGCGCCTGCTCCGGGGTGAGCGACGGCCGGACCTCGTCCGCGCGCATGACGTTGGTCAGCGGCAGCGGGTGGGAGGTGGGCGGGACGTCCTGTCCGGCGACCTCGGAAACGCGGGCGACCGCGCCGATGATCACGTCGAGCTGCTCGGCGAAGTGGTCCAGCTCTTCGGCCTGCAACTCAAGACGCGACAGCCGAGCGAGGTGGGCGACCTCCTCGCGCGTGATGCCAGGCATGCAGCGATCCTCAGGGTGAGTTCTGGTGAGGCCCGGATCCGCCTTCCGACGGCGCCGGGCCCGGGCCGGGAGCGGCCGGTCAGGCACTCCCGTCCTCGTGGTCTGTGGTGACCATCCTATGGGGCGCGGCCCGGCCACCGGCCAACGACCAGCGGTGGGCCGGGGTCACTGCCGCCGCGCACCACCGTTCACCGCCGTTCACCGCCGCTCACTGCGGGCGGGTCGGCGCCCAACTGTGCCGGGGCGGCGCCTGGATCTCCACCGCGGCGGCCTGCACCGCCTGGATCACCGGCGGCAGGGCGGGCTTGATCACCGGCGGCAGCCGCTCGGCGACGGGAGCGGCGGCGAGCCGCTCCACCGGCGGGGCGCCGGTGCGGTGCACCCGCAGCCAGGCGGTGGCCTGCTCGGCCGGCAGCGCCGCCGAGACCAGCCAGCCCTGCACCGCGTCCACGCCCATGCAGTTCAGCCGCTCCCAGGTCTCGTCGTCCTCGACGCCCTCGGCGACCACGGTCAGGCCGAGCGAGTGGGCCAGCTCGACCGAGCAGCGGACCACCGCCGCGTCGTGGTCGTCGGTGGCCATCCGGGAGACGAAGGAGCGGTCGATCTTCAGCTCGCCGACCGGCAGGCTGCGCAGCCGCACCAGCGAGGAGTGGCCGGTCCCGAAGTCGTCCAGGGACATCCCGACCCCGTAGCCGCGCAGTTCGGCGAGGGTGTCGGCGGCCCGTCGGGAGTCGTCCAGCAGCAGCCGCTCGGTGATCTCCAGCTGGAGCGCGTGGGCCGGCACCTGGTGGCGCACGAGGTGGCCGGCGACCCGCTGGGCGAAGCCGGGGTTGAGCACGTCGCGCGGCGAGACGTTCACCGCGACCTGCACCTGGAGGCCCTGCTCGCGCCAGTGGGCGAGCTGGCCGACGGCGGCCTCCAGCACGTAGTCGGTCAGCCGGGGCATCAGCCCGCTGGACTCGGCGAGGCCGACGAACTCGTCCGGCGAGACCCGGCCCTGGCCGGGTCGCTCCCAGCGCAGCAGCGCCTCCAGCCCGACCACCCGGCCGTCGAAGGCCACCTTGGGCTGGTAGTGCAGCTGCACCTCGCCGGTCTCCAGGGCCCGCCGCAGGTCGCCCAGCAGGCCGATCCGGTACGGGGTGTCGGCGTCCTGCGTCTCGTCGTACTGCTCGACCGAGGTGCGGCCGCGCTGGGCGTGGCCCATCGCGACGTCGGCGCGGCGCAGCAGCGACTCGGCGTCCTGGGCGTGCTGCGGGAAGACGCAGACGCCGGCGCTCGCCTCCAGGACGAGCAGCAGGCCGTCCAGCCGGATCGGCGCGGCCAGTTCGGCGATCAGGGCCTTGGCGACCTTCTCCAGCGAGTCCGGGCAGCCGATGCCGGGCAGCAGCACGGCGAACTCGTCGCCGCCCATCCGGGCCACCATCGGGCGGCCGCGGTAGTGCCGGGGCAGTCCGGCGAAGACGTCGTCGATGGACTCGCGGGTGGCGCTGCCGGCCGCCCCGCCGGAGCGCAGGGCGCGGTGCAGCCGGCGGGCGATGTGCACGAGCAGCCGGTCGCCGGCGGTGTGGCCGAGGGTGTCGTTGAGCGACCGGAAGCGGTCGAGGTCGAGCAGGATCAGACCGACGCTGTAGCCCTCGGAGTGCTCGGCGATCGCCTCCTGGGCGGCGAGCAGCAGGGCCTGGCGGTTGGGCAGGTCGGTCAGCGGATCGGTGAGCTGGTCGCGCGCGCGGTCCCGGGCGATCCGCCAGGCGGCGACCAGCACGGCCAGCGGCACCGCGAACAGCGGCAGCAGTTCGGCCTCGTAGCGGTAGACCAGCACGGCCAGCGGGATGAGCGGCGCCGCGCCGGCCAGCAGCACGCCGAGCAGCAGGACGGCCCCCGCCACCCCCTGCGGCGGGCGTGTGGGCGCGCCGCCGGTCGTACGATCCATAAGCCCTGTCCTCCGTCGGGCCCGCCCCGTCAGGCCGCCTAGCGGTGAGGCACCGTACCGGTACCGGCAGCCTGCCGGGCAGGGAGCGGCCCCGCGGAGTCCGGCTCAGCCGGTACCCCCACCCCTGCTGACACTCTGTTGCGCTCCAGGGTATGCGTGGCTTCACCCGACGGGCAGACTTTCAGACAACCGGACATACGCCGCCACGCCCCCCGGGTGCCGCACAGTGACACGATGCCCGCTAACACTGTGCGGCACCCGGTGACGTTGCATCAGGACGATAACAAGCCGGATTCGGGGCTTCCGCGCGTGGGGTCAGTCCTCGACGGGCTCCGCGGCGGGCTGCTCGGCGGGCTCCTCGGCGGACTCCGCGGCGGGCTGCTGCTCCGCCCCCTCGGCGGCGTTCCCGGCGGCCGCCTTCTTCTTCGCCGGCGCCTTCTTCGCCGGGGCCTTCTTCACCGGCTCCTCCTCCGGCTCCGGCGGCAGCCCCAGGTGGACCCGGGCGGCGGCCGACCCCTGCTCCAGCAGGATCGCGAAGCCCGCGTCGTCGAGGACCGGCAGCCCCAGCTGGACCGCCTTGTCGTACTTGGAGCCGGGGTTGTCGCCGGCCACCACGAAGTGGGTCTTCTTCGACACCGAGCCGGTCACCTTCGCGCCCCGCGAGGTCAGCGCCTCCTTGGCGCCGTCCCTGGTGTGCCCGGCCAGCGTGCCGGTGACGACGACCGTCAGCCCCTCCAGCGGACGCTCGCCCTCCTCCTCGGCCGCCTCCTCGGTGAAGCGGACACCGGCGGCGCGCCACTTCTCGACGATCTCCCGATGCCAGTCCACCTGGTACCACTCGATGATCGAGCGCGCGGTGCCGGCGCCGACGCCCTCGGTGGCGGCCAGCCGCTCCTCACCGGCCGCGAAGATCGCGTCCAGGTCGCGGAACTCCCGGGCGAGGTCCTGGGCGGCCACCGGGCCGACGTGCCGGATCGACAGGCCGTTGAGGAACCGCCAGAGCGGGCGGTCCTTGGCCTTCTCGATGTTCTCCAGCATCAGCCCGGTGTTCTTCTTCGGCGCACCGGTCGTGGTGGCGAAGAAGAACACCTCCTTCTCCTCGCCGGTCTCGTCGTCGAGCTTCGGCATGCCGGTCTTCTGGTCGCGCACCAGCACCTTGATCGGGAGCAGCTGCTCGACCGACAGTCCGAAGATGTCGCCCTCGTTGCCCACCGGCGCCTCGGCCGGCTGCAGCGGCTGGGTCAGCGCGGTCGCCGCGACGTAGCCGAGGCCCTCGATGTCCAGTGCCGAGCGCCCGCCGAGGAAGGCGATCCGCTCACGGATCTGGGCCGGGCAGAACTGCGCGTTGGGACAGCGCAGGTCGATGTCCCCCTCGGCCATCGCCCGCAGCTCGCTGCCGCACTCGGGGCAGTGCGAGGGCATCACGAACGCCTGCTCGGTGCCGTCCCGCAGGTCGTACACCGGGCCGAGGATCTCCGGGATCACGTCGCCGGCCTTGCGCAGCACCACCGTGTCGCCGAGCAGGACGTCCTTGGCCTTGACGATCTCCTGGTTGTGCAGGGTCGCGTACTGCACCATCGAGCCGGCCACCTTCACCGGCTCGGCCAGCACCGCGTACGGGGTGGCCCGGCCGGTGCGGCCGATGCCGACCTTGATCGCGGCCAGCTTGCCGGTGACCTCCTCCGGCGGGTACTTCCAGGCGATCGCCCAGCGCGGGGACTTGGAGGTGGAGCCGAGCCGGCCCTGCAGCGCGATCTCGTCCACCTTGACGACCACGCCGTCGATCTCGTGCTCGACCGAGTGCCGCTGCTCGCCGAAGTGCTCGATGAACGCCCGCACCTCCTCCAGCGTGCCGACCACCTTGTTGTGCCGGGCGGTCGGCAGGCCCCACTCGCGCAGCAGGTCGTAGGCGTGCGACTGGTTGTCGATGTCGAAGCCGGAGCGCGCGCCGATGCCGTGCACCACCATGTGCAGCGGGCGGGAGGCGGTGACCAGCGGGTCCTTCTGCCGCAGCGAGCCGGCCGCGGCGTTGCGCGGGTTCATGAAGAGCCGGATCATCGCCCGGGGGCGCTTGCCCTCCTTGGCGCGCTCCTCGTTCTCCACCCGGCGGCGCTCGTTCTCCTCCGAGAAGGAGGCGTTCAGCGCCTCGAAGGCCTCGGTCGGGAAGTAGACCTCGCCGCGGATCTCCACCAGCTCCGGGACGTCGTCGCCCCGGAGCCGGTGCGGGATCTCCTTGATGGTGCGGACGTTGGCGGTGATGTCCTCGCCGACCCGGCCGTCGCCGCGGGTCGCCGCCTGCACCAGCTGGCCGTTCTCGTAGGTGAGGTTGACGGCCAGGCCGTCCACCTTGAGCTCGCACAGGTAGTGGTACTCGATGCCGGACAGCTCGGTGGCGACCCGCTCGGCCCAGGCGGCGAGCTCCTCGTCGTCCATCGCGTTGTCCAGGCTGAGCAGCCGCTCCCGGTGCTCGACCGGGGCGAACAGCAGGGTGGGCGCGCCGCCGACCTTCTGCGAGGGCGACTCCGGGGTGACCAGCGCCGGGTGCTCGGCCTCCAGTCCCTCCAGCTCGCGCATCAGCGCGTCGAACTCGGCGTCGCTGACGACCGGCGCGTCCTGCTCGTAGTAACGGGCCCGGTGGTCGGTGATCTCGGCCGCCAGCTCGGCGTGCCGCTTGCGCACCTCCGCCGGAACGTCCTCCCAGCCCTCGACAGCCACCACCGCAAGCCCTCCGTCAATCTCTCATTCCGGGTTGTCCACCAGGCTCCGGGCCGCCTTCACGCTGAGTGACAACGCCGCGCGGGCATGGGCCGGGGAGGCCCCGGCCAGCCCGCAGGTGGGCGTCACCAGCACACGGCGGCCCAGCAGCTCCGGGGAGAACCCGAGCCTGCGCCACAACGTCCTGACACCCTGGACACTACCGGCCGGGTCCGACAGTGCCTGGTCAGTGGAGGGGACGACACCGGCGAGGATCACGGTGCCCGCCTCGACCGCCTCACCGAGGTCGTCGTCCTCACGCTCGGTCAGCAGCGAGAAGTCCAGCGAGACGCCGGCCACCCCGGCCCGGCGCAGCAGCGGCAGCGGCACCCGGGGCGCGCAGCAGTGCACCACCACCGGCGCGTCCAGGGCGCCGATGACGTCCCGCAGCGCCTCCTCGGCGAGCTGCCGGTCGACGGCGCGCAGCCGCTGGAAGCCGCTGGCGGTCCTCACCTCGCCGGCCAGCACGGCGGGCAGCGAGGGCTCGTCCAGCTGGAGCACCACCTGCGCGCCGGGCACCCTCCTGCGGACGTCGGCGAGGTGGCGGCGCAGGCCCTCGGTGAGCGAACCGGCGATGTCCCGGCAGGCGCCGGGGTCGGCGAGCGCCTTCTCGCCGTACTTGAGCTCGACGGACGCGGCCAGCGTCCACGGGCCGACCGCCTGCACCTTCAGCGCGCCCCGGTAGCCCTGGGTGAACTCCTCCAGGGCGTCGAGGTCCTCGCCCAGCCAGGAGTGCGCGCGCCGGGTGTCCCGGCCGGGGCGGTCGGTGAACCGCCAGCCGCTCGGCTCGGTCTGCGCGAACAGCTCGACCAGCAGGCCGGCGGAGCGGCCGATCATGTCGGCGCCCGGCCCGCGGGCGGGCAGCTCCGGGAGGAACGGCAGGTGCTCCAGCGCGCCGGTGGACGTCTTGGCGGCCTCCCGGGCGTCGGTGCCGGGCAGCGAGCCGACGCCGGTGGCGGCGCCGACCAGGTCGGGGAAGGGGTGTCCGTTGCTCACCCGCCCGAGCCTAGTGCGCGCGCCGCCCCGGCTCGCTCAGCGCCCGGGGCGGACCGTGATGTCGGTGATCTCCGCGTCCCGGGAGGCGTCCAGCGCCGCCAGGACCGCCCTGGCCACCGACTCGGGCTCGATCCACTGCCCGGCGTCGTACGCCTTGCCCTCCTGCTGGTGCACCTTGACCTGCATCGCGGTGGCGGTGCGGCCCGGGTAGACGGAGGTGACCCGCACGCCGTTGCCGTGCTCCTCCAGCCGCAGCGCGTCCGCGAGCGCCTTCAGGCCGTGCTTGCCCGCCGCGTACGCCGACCAGTCGGCGCTCGCGCGCAGGCCCGCGCCGGAGTTCACGAACACCACGTGGCCCTTCACCAGCCGCACCGAGGGCAGCAGCAGCCGGGTCAGCTCGGCGGGGGCGACCAGGTTGACGTTCAGGGTGTCCTGCCAGGCTTTGACCGGCAGCTCGCCGACCGGGCCGAGCTCGACCACGCCGGCCACGTGCAGCAGCGAGTCCAGCTCGACCGGCAGCGCCTGGTGGCCGAAGGCCCAGGAGAGCTTCGCCGGGTCGCCGAGGTCGCCGACCAGGGTCTTCGCGCCGGGGAAGCGCTCGCGCAGCTCGGCGGCCCGGCGGGCGTCCCGGGCCAGCAGCCAGAGCTCGTCGCCGCGCTCGGCGAGACGTTCGGCGAGGACGGCGCCGATGCCGGAGCCGGCGCCGGTGATCAGATGAGTGGCCATGGGTCCGATCCTCTCAGGCCTTCAGCTGCTCGAAGACCTGGGCCGGGGTGTCGGCGAAGGTGATCAGCTCGGCGAGCGGGCGGGGGAGGAAGCCCTCCGCGTCCATCCGCTCCATCTGGGTGCGCAGGCCCGCGTAGAAGCCCTCGGTGTCCAGCACGACCACCGGCTTGTCGTGCAGCGCGTGCTTCTTGAGCTCCAGCACCTCGGTCACCTCGTCCAGAGTGCCCAGCCCGCCGACGAGGACGACGACCGCGTCCGCCCGCGACAGCAGCAGCGCCTTGCGCTCCGCGAGGTCGGCCGTGGTGACCAGCTCGTCGGCCCCCTCGTACGCCTTGTGCTTCAGGAACTCGACGGAGATCCCGACCAGCTGCCCGCCGGCCGCCTTCACCCCGTCCGCCAGCTCCCCCATCAGCCCGGCGTGCGAGCCGCCCCAGACGAGGGTGTGCCCGCCCTCCCCGAGGAGCCGGGCGAACTCGGCGGCGGGGGCGGAGTAACGGTCGTCGAGCGAGGCGGCGGAACAGAAGACACAGATATTCATAGTCCCCCCGGTCTATCACGCCCGCCGACCCGCCCACGACCGAATTGGCCCCGCCCGGGGCCGGTCCCGGGCGGGTGCCCCCGACGCCCCCCGGAGGTCTCGTTCAGCGGTGGACGGCCCCCGTTCGGACGGCGGGCGCGGCGGGGCGTTCGCGCAGGAGGAGGGCGGCGTTCAGGGCGACCGTCGCGGCCGCGGCGCCGTGGACGCCGAACGCGATGGCGGTCGACCCGTGGTTGCCGAGGACCGTCAGCATGTCGGTGAGGGGCGCGAAGGTGAGCCCCAGCAGCACCCAGCCGAGGGCCTTGCGGTGGCCGGTCAGCAGGAGCGCGAAGACGCCCAGGCAGATCCCGATGTCGCGCCCGCCCTTCACGATGAGAAAGCCGGTGCCCTCGTGCTCGGGCCGGCTCGGCAGGCCGAACCCGGCCGCGGACCCCTGCGGGTCCAGCAGGAAGAGGAGGCCGATGTAGAGGAGGAACAGGCCGCTCAGGACGGAGAGGACGGTGGTGAAGCGCTTCATGGCCTTCCTGCCTTTCGTGAGGAGGTTCGAGGAGGAGGTCCGGACGGGTCGGCGCCGGCGCCTTCCCGGTGTCCGTGCGAGAAGCCTCGCCGGGGGCGCATGGAGGCCGTTTGGAAGCGACTTGGAGGAGATCGGGCCGTCTACGCTGTGCCGGGTGACGGTCTCCATACGCGTGCTGGGTTCCTTCGCCGCCGAGCTGGACGGCGGGCCCCTCCCGCTCGGCGGCCGGCGGCAACGCGCGGTCCTGGCCCGGCTGGTGGTGGCGCGCGGCGAGGTCGTCTCGGTCGACCGGCTGGTCGAGGAGGTCTGGCAGGGGGCCCCGCCGGCCCGGGCGGTGACGTCGCTGCAGGCGTACGTGTCGAACCTGCGCCGGCTGCTGGAGCCCGGCCGGGCGCCGCGCACTCCGGCCGCGCTGCTGGTCAGCGCACCCCCCGGATACGCGCTGCGGCTGCCCGGCGAGGCCGTCGACGCCGGGCGCTTCGAGCGGCTGCTGCGCGAGGCGCGCGACGCCGCACCGCGGCAGCCGGACACCGCGCGGCGCCTGTTCGGCGAGGCGCTGTCGCCGTCGCTGTGGCGGGGCGGGGCGTACGCCGAGTTCGCCGACGACTCCTGGGCCCGCGCCGAGATCGCCCGCCTGGACGAGCTGCGACTGGTGGCGCGCGAGCTGAACGTCGCCGCCGGACTGCGCTCGGCGCAGGCCGCCGTGACCGTCCCCGAGGCCGAACTGCTCACCCGCGAGCAGCCCTTGCGCGAGGAGGGCTGGCGCCTGCACGCGCTCGCGCTGTGGGCGGCGGGCCGCCAGGCCGACGCGCTGGCGACGCTGCGCCGGGCCCGCGCCGTCCTGGCGGCAGAGGTGGGCCTCGATCCGGGGCCGGCGCTGACCGCGCTCGAAGCGGCCGTCCTGGGCGGACGCACCGCCGTGCTGCGCGCCGCGACGGAGCCACCGGGGCACCGGGCGCCGGGCCCGTCCGAAGGGCGCGAGGCCCCGGCACCGCCCCGCCGGCCCGGCACCGACGCACCGCTGTTCGTCGGCCGCGAGACCGAACTCGCCCGGTTGCTGGAGGCCGCCGGCCGGGCGGCCGGCGCGGGGCCCGGCGTCGCGCTGGTCACCGGCGAGGCGGGGCTGGGGAAGTCGGCGCTGCTGGAGCGGCTCGGCGAGCGGCTGCAGGCTGACGGCTGGCTGGTCGCGGCCGGCCGGGCACCCGACGACGAGGGCGCGCCGCCCGGGTGGCCCTGGGTGACGGCGCTGCGCACGATCGCCGCCGCCGCGCCGCCCCCGGCCGGGTCGGCCGAGGTCCTCGCCCCGCTGCTGTCCGACCGCCCGTCCGGCCGGGAGCCCGACGAGGACGCGGCCGCCGGCCGGTTCCGCCTCCACCGCGCGGTGTCACGCTGGCTCGCGGCGGTGGCCCGCGAGCGGCCGCTGGCCCTGCTGCTGGACGACCTGCACGGGGCCGACGCCGAGACGCTCGCCCTGCTGACGGCCCTGACCGAGCTGCCCCCGGCGACACCGGTCCTGATCGTCGCCGCCTACCGGCCGAACGAGACCGGGGGCCCGCTCACCGACCGGCTCGCCGCGCTCGCCCGGCGCTCGCCGCTGCGGCTGCCGTTGCCGGGGCTGCCCGCGTCGGCCGTCGCCGCGGTGATCGAGGCCGCGGGCGGCGGGCCGGTGGACGCCGGGACGGTCGCCGCGCTCGCCGAACGCACCGGCGGAAACCCCTTCTACCTGCGGGAGAGCGCCCGGCTGCTCAGCGGCGAAGGCGCGCTGGTGGCCCTGTCCGAAGTCCCCGAAGGCGTCCGGGACGTGCTGCGCCGCAGGCTCGGACGTCTCCCCGAGGCGGTGGTGCCGGTGCTGCGGCTGGCCGCGGTCGTCGGACGCGAAGCGGACGTCGAGCTGCTGGTCGACGCCGCGGACACCGACGAGAACGGGGTCCTGGGCGCGCTGGACTGCGGCCTGGTCGCCGGACTGCTGACCGAACCCGCCCCGGGCCGGGTCCGGTTCACCCACGCGCTGGTGCGCGACACGCTGCTCGCCGATCTGAGCGGCCTGCGGGCCCGGCGCATGCACGGGCGGATAGCGGCCGGGCTGGAGCGGCTCGGTTCGGGTGACGTCTCGGCGCTGGCCCACCACTTCGCGCGGTCGGCGGCGTCGGCCACGGCCGCCAAGGCCGTGCACCACTGCCTGCGCGCGGCCGGGCTGGCGGCCGGCCGCTACGCCCACGACACGGCGGCCGAGCTGCTCGCCACCGCGCTGGACTGCTTCGAACGGACCCCGGCCGACCCTTCGGCAGACCGCGAGGCGGAACGCGTCGACCTGCTGGGCAGGCTGCTGCGCGCCCAGGTCCGGGCCGGGGCGGTGATGGCCGCCCGCGCGACCCGGCAGCGGGCGATCGACCACGCGGTCGGCACCGGGCGGAGCGAACTGCTGATCCGCGCGCTCACCGCGTGGTCCGAGCCGACGCCGTGGCAGACCCGGCCGTACGGCGCGGTCGACGAGCCCGTCGTCGCCCTGCTCCGCCGGTCGCTGGACCGGCCCCTCCCCACCCCGTCCGCCCGGTGCGGGCTGCTGCTCGCCTACTGCGCCGAACTGTCCGACGTGCGGGACCCGCGGGCGCGGGCCGCCGCCGAGGAGGCCGTCGACCTCGCGACGGCCGCGGGCGACCCCGGCCTGCGCGCGCGGGCGCTCGCGGCCCTGGTCCGCGAGCTCGACGCCGACCGCGAGGGACGCGAACTGGCGGTCCGGAGCGCGGAGCTCGTCCGGCTCGCCACGGCACACGACCTGCCCGCCCTCCGCTGGTTCGGCCTGTCCAGCCTGGCGACCGCCGCGGCCGCCGAAGGCGACGTCGCCGGCGCGTACGGCCACATCGACACCTGCGTGGAACTGGCCCGGACGTACCGCATGCCGGGGCCCGTCGTGGTCGGCCGGACCGCGCTGGCGACGCGAGCGCTGATCGAGGGGCGCGGCGAGGACGCCGAGCGGCTGTACGCCGAAGCCACCGCCGGGATGGCCCGGCAGGGCTCCCCGCACGCCGACGGCTTCCTCCAGGTCGCGACGGCGACGATCCGGGCCGCCCAGGGCAGGCTCGGCGAGTTCGTCCCGCAGGCCCGGCGGCTGACCGAGGAGTACGGCCCGCCGATGGCGGACCTCCTCGCGGCGGCCCTGTGCGCCGCCGGGGAGCGGGAGGAGGCCCGCGCCGTCCTCGCCCGGGTCGGTCCGCTGCGCACCGACTACCTCCTCACGGTCTGCGCGACCTTCCGCGCCATGGCGGCGGTGGCCCTCGCCGACCGGGCGCGGGCCGAGGAGCTGTACCGCACCCTCCTCCCCCACCGCGACGCACCCCCGCCCACCGCGGGCTTCACCCTGGCCGTCCGCCCCGTCGCCCGGACCCTCGGAGAACTCGCCCGCCTCCTCGGCCGCGACACCGAGGCGGCCGCCCACTTCGCGCACGCGACCGCCATCGCCGACCGCTGGGGCACCACCCTGGGGCGGGTCAGTCCTTGTACGGCAGCAGCGCCGCCAGGCTCAGCGTGAACCCGAAGGGCTCCGGGATGTGGATCTCGTCGCCGAACTTCCGGTCACTGCGGGTGTGGTACCGGTCGTGGCCGGGCTCGGAGAACAACGTCACGGTGTGCCGGCGCGGATCCACGATCAGGTAGAGCGGGACACGCATCACGGCGTAGTCGTGCAGCTTGTCCATCCAGTCGTTGCCCGGGTTCGACGGCGAGACGATCTCGACGGCGATCAGCGCCTCGGCCGCCGGCGCCCGGTTGCCGGGCTCGGAGAGCACCTCCACCGGCAGGTAGGTGAGGTCCGGCTCACGCCCCTTGGAGACGTCCGGGCTGACGATCCTCGTACGTTCACCGGGGAGGTGCCCATCGGGGGCATGCCGCTCGAACTGCCCGCGCAGCAAGGCAAGGTCGAGCTGGTGCACGTTCGGCGGCGACGCCTGGACGAGCAGAACGTCCCCGGACCACTCGATCCGGACGCCCTCCGGGGCGATCCGCTCCAGCTCCTCGACGAAGTCGTGGTACCGCTCGTAGAAGCTCATGCCGCACCCTCCACGCGGCTCACGACCGTCAGCCAAGCACCTGCCGCCCGTCGTGGGCCCGCACGACCGGTACCGCGCCGTCCCGGAGCGCGTCCAGCACGCGCACCGCGTACACCTCGGCCATGCGGTCGGAGACCTCGCCCGGCGTGAGCCAGTCGACGGCGGTCGACTCGTCCGAGAGCCGCTCGCTGCCGCTCTCCGGGCGGCAGCGGAACACCAGGGCGACGATTCCGCGGCTCACGTTCTTGTAGACGCCGGTCAGCCGCTGCACGCCGACCTTGATCCCGGTCTCCTCGAACACCTCCCGCCGCACGCCGTCCTCGACGGTCTCCGCCACCTCCAGCACCCCGCCCGGCGGCTCCCACGTCCCGTTGTCGGCCCGCCGGATCGCCAGCACCCTGCCGTCCTCCCGCACCACCACCCCCGCGACGGACACCGAGTGGAGCGGCGTTGACTCGGACTTCCCGACGCTGTTACTCATGTGCAGGAGAATAGGAGCCTTGAAGGACTATGGCGAATGGTGACGTGGCCTCGGCGGCCACAGCGAAGTACTTGCAGATCGCGGCCGATCTCGCCGCGCAGATCACGTCGGGAGTGCTTGCGCCCGGCGCGACCGTGCCCAGCGAAGCCGAGCTCATGCAGCGGTACGGAGTGGCGTCCGGAACAGTGCGCAAGGCCATCGCAGAGCTTCGAACGGCCCAGCTGATCGAGACGCACCACGGCCGCGGCTCCTTCGTCCGCTCCCGCCCACCGGTTCAGCGCAAGTCCGCGGACCGCTTCCGCCGCACCCACCGCAAGGCCGGCAAGGCCGCCTACCTCGCCGAGGCGGAGGCGTCGGGCGGTGTCCCGTCCGTGGCAGTGCTGTTCGTGGGACCCACACCCGCACCGCCGGAGATCGCCGAGCGCCTCGGCCTTCCCGTCGGCACCCAGGTACTGGCCCGCAAACGCCGGTACTTCCGGGACGGCGTCCCGACGGAGGAAGCCACCTCCTACCTCCCGTGGGACGTGGCCAAGGACATCCCGGAGGTTTTCGCCGAGAACCCCGGTGGCGGCGGCATCTACGCCCGGCTCGAAGAACACGGGTACTCCCTCGCCGAGTTCACCGAGTCCGTGCGAGCCCGTCTCGCGACCAAGCCCGAGACCAAGGCCCTCGCCCTGAGCCCGGGCGCGCCGGTGATCCACCTCCTGCGCGACGCCATCTCCACGGATGGCCGAGTGGTGGAGGTGTGCGACACCGTCATGGCCGCCGACCAGTTCGTCCTCGACTACCGCTTCCCCGCGCGGGACTGAGGAGCATGTCGCGGGATTCTCCCGCGACAGGTTGACTCATGCAGCGGCTCTGGTGCTGATCAACCGCTCTCGCTGAACGCCGCCCGCGCTGCCGGGCCGGCGGCGCGGGCGGTGCCGGCCCGGGTGCGGGATCAGGCGGTGACGGTGGGGCGGTGGGTGGTGGCGATGGTGGCGGAGCCGATGACGCGGGGGCCGTCGTAGAGCACGACGGCCTGGCCGGGGGCGATGCCGCGGGCGGGGGTGTCGAGGGTGACGTGGAGGGCGTCGTCGACGACGGAGGCGGTGACGGGGACCTCCTCGCCGTGGGCGCGGAGCTGGGCGGTGTAGCGGCCGTCGGCGAGCGGCTCGGTGCCGCACCAGCGGGGGCGGATGGCGGTCAGGCCGGTGACGTCCAGGCCCTCGACCGGGCCGACCGTCACGGTGTTGTTCACCGGGGAGATGTCGAGGACGTAGCGCGGCTTGCCGTCGGCGGCCGGGCGGCCGATCCGCAGGCCCTTGCGCTGGCCGATGGTGAAGCCGTACGCGCCGTCGTGCTCGCCGAGCTTGGTGCCGTCGACGTCCAGGATGTCGCCGGTCGCGGTGCCGAGGTGCTTGGCCAGGAAGCCCTGGGTGTCGCCGTCCGCGATGAAGCAGATGTCGTGCGAGTCCGGCTTCTTGGCGACGGCCAGGCCGCGCCGCTCGGCCTCCTCGCGGATGACGTCCTTGGTGGTGTCGCCGAGCGGGAACAGCGAGTGGGCGAGCTGGTCGGCGTCGAGCACGCCGAGCACGTAGGACTGGTCCTTGGCGGCGTCCACGGCCCGGTGCAGCTCGCGCGAGCCGTCCGGGAGGTCCACGATCCGGGCGTAGTGGCCGGTGCAGACGGCGTCGAAGCCGAGCGCGATCGCCTTGTCCAGCAGGGCGGCGAACTTGATCTTCTCGTTGCAGCGCAGGCACGGGTTGGGGGTGCGGCCGGCCGCGTACTCGGCGACGAAGTCGTCGATGACGTCCTCGCGGAAGCGCTCGGCGAGGTCCCAGACGTAGAACGGGATGCCGATCACGTCGGCGGCCCGGCGCGCGTCCCGGGAGTCCTCGATGGTGCAGCAGCCGCGCGCACCGGTCCGGAAGGACTGCGGGTTGCTGGAGAGCGCCAGGTGCACGCCGGTCACCTCGTGCCCGGCTTCGACGGCGCGGGCGGCGGCGACGGCGGAGTCCACCCCGCCGGACATCGCCGCGAGCACGCGCAGGCGGCCAGTGGCGGACGGAGCGGTCGGGGCACCCGGGAAGTCAGTCATGATGCCACCAAGCGTACCTACCGCCGGACGGCCGCCAGGCCCGCGTTGCGGGCGCGCTGGACGGCCGGGGCGATGGCCCCGGCGAGCGCGGTGACGTCCTCCCGGCCCGACGTGTGGCCGAGCGAGAACCGCAGCGAGGCGCGGGCCAGCAGCGGGTCGACGCCCATCGCCAGCAGCACGTGGCTGGGCTGCGGGACGCCGGCCGAGCAGGCCGAGCCGGTGGAGCACTCGATGCCCTGGGCGTCGAGCAGCATCAGCAGCGCGTCGCCCTCGCAGCCGGGGAAGGAGAAGTGCGCGTTGGCGGGCAGCCGCCCCTCGGCCGCCGGGTCGCCGTTGAGCACCGCGTCCGGGACGGCCGCCAGCACCGAGGCGACCAGCTCGTCACGGAGCGCGCCCAGCGTCACGGCGTGCTCCGCGCGCCGCTCCACGGCGACCGTCGCCGCGGCGGCGAACCCGGCCGCGCCGGGCGCGTCCAGGGTGCCGGAGCGGACGTCGCGCTCCTGGCCGCCGCCGTGCAGCAGCGGAACGGGCGCCGCACCGCGCGACAGCAGCAGCGCGCCGATGCCGAACGGGCCGCCGATCTTGTGGCCGGTGACGGTGAGCGCGGTCAGCCCGGAGTCGGCGAAGGACACCGGGACCTGGCCGAGCGCCTGCACCGCGTCGGCGTGCACCGGGATGCCGTACTCGGCGGCCACGGCGGCGAGTTCGGCGACCGGCTGGACGGTGCCGACCTCGTTGTTCGCCCACATCACGGTGACCAGCGCGACCGAGCCCGGATCGCGCTCGATCGCCTCGCGCAGCGCCGCCGGGTGGACCCGGCCGAGCGCGTCCACCGGCAGGTAGTCGACGGTGGCGCCCTCGTGCTCGGCGAGCCAGTGCACCGCGTCCAGCACCGCGTGGTGCTCGACCGGGCTGCAGAGCACCCGGGTGCGGGCCGGGTCGGCGCCGCGGCGGGCCCAGTACAGGCCCTTGACGGCCAGGTTGTCGGACTCGGTGCCGCCGCCGGTGAGGACGATCTCGCTGGGCCGGGCGCCGAGCGAGTCGGCCAGCGACTCGCGGGCCTCCTCGACCACCCGGCGGGCCCGGCGGCCGGACGCGTGCAGGGAGGAGGCGTTGCCGACGACCCCCAGGTGCGCCGTCATCGCGGCGATCGCCTCGGGCAGCATCGGCGTGGTCGCCGCATGGTCCAGGTATGGCATAACCATCCGATTGTAGAGGCCCCCCGGCCGGAGCCGGACCGGCACGGACGCACGGGTCGGCCGCGTCACGCCGCAGCGCACCGATCCGGCCACCGGACGCCGCGCACCGCGACGCTGCCCCTCCGGGCAGCCCCGGTACGGCGCGGGGCCCGCGAGCGGTTAGCCTGACGGCCACCACCACGCGGCGTGAGCGGAACCGGGAGTCGGGGGGACGGGATGTCGCAGTCGGTCGATCGCGCGCTGACCCTGCTCGGGTCGCTCGGCGACGGCCCGGTCACCCTGGAGCAGGCCGCCACCTCGATCGGCGTGCACAAGTCCACCGCGCTGCGCCTGCTGCGCACGCTGGAGGAGCACGGGTTCGTCCACCGGCTGTCCGACCGGCGCTACCGGCTGGGCGGACGGGTGCTGTCGCTGGCGCAGCGGGCCCTCCAGGAGATCGACGTCCGGCAGGTCGCCGCGCCGTTCCTGGCGTCGCTGCACGAGCGCTGCGGCTGCACGGTGCAGCTGGCGGTGCTGCAGGACGACGAGGTGCTGTACCTGGACGAGCTGGCGGGGCGGTGGAGCAGCGCGGCGGGCCGGCCGACCCGGATCGGGCGGCGCGCGCCGGCCAACGGGACGGCGATCGGCCGGGTGCTGCTGGCGGGGCTGCCGCAGGACGGCCTGGCCGAGGAGGAGCTTTCGGCCGATCTGGCGGCGGTGCGCCGGCGGGGCTGGGCGGCGGAGTCGGCCGAGCACCTGGAGGCGGTGACCTGCGTCGCCGCGCCGGTGGCGGGCAGCGACCGGCGGGCGGTCGCGGCGTGCGCGATCTCGGCGCCGACGGACCGGGTGTCGCCGGCCGAGCTGGTGCGGCTGGTGCCCGAGCTGCTCTGCACGGCGGAGGCGATCTCGCTGGCCTACGGCGGCTCGCCTACTCCTCGCTGGTGCGAGAACCGTTGCGGTGCCAGGCCCGCGGTGCGCGCCAGCCGTACTTGAGGGCGAGCATCCGCAGGACGAACGCGGTGAGCGCGGCTGCGGTGCCGGTGACGGCGGTGAGGCTGTCGAGCGCGATCAGGACGGCGACCAGCGCGGCGCCGACCAGCGCGGGCACGGCGTAGATCTCGCGGTCCCAGCGCAGCAGCGAGGGGATCTCGCCGGCCAGGACGTCGCGCATCACGCCGCCCCCGGCAGCGGTCACCATGCCGAGGGCGACGGCGGAGACGGCGCCGAGGCCGTAGTCGTGGGCCTTGGCGGTGCCGGTGACGCAGAACAGGCCGAGACCGAGCGCGTCGAGGGTCTGCACGGCGCGGTTGATCCGTTCGACCTCGGGGTGCAGGAAGAAGACGACCAGGGCGGCGATCAGCGGGTCGACGAAGTAGCCCAGGTTGGTGAAGGCGGCGACCGGGGTGGCCCCGATGACCAGGTCGCGCATCACGCCGCCGCCGAGCGCGGTGACCTCGGCGAGCACACAGATGCCGAAGATGTCCATGTTCTTGCGGACGGCGAGCAGCCCCCCGGAGAGGGCGAAGACGAAGATGCCGACGAGGTCCAGCGACTGCTGCACGTCGGAGGGGAAGATCTGCGAGGTCACCGCACCAGTGTGACCCGGCCGAGCCTCCCCTCCGGTCCGACGGTCAGGCGGAGGCGAGCAGCTTCTCCCCCGGGACGGCGTTCTCCGGGAAGTGGCACGCCACCTGGTGCCCCTCCCTGCCGGCGGCGAGCGGCGGCTCCTGGCTCGCGCAGATCTCCTGCGCCTTCCAGCAGCGGGTGCGGAAGCGGCAGCCGCTGGGCGGGTTGATCGGCGAGGGCACGTCGCCCTTGAGCAGGATGCGCTCGCGCCCGGCGCGCTGACGGCGGCGCGGGTCGGGCACCGGCACTGCGGACATCAGCGCGGTGGTGTACGGGTGCATCGGTGTGCGGTAGAGCGAGTCCCGGTCGGCGATCTCGACGATCTTGCCGAGGTACATCACCGCGACCCGGTCGGAGACGTGCCGGACCACCGAGAGGTCGTGCGCGATGATCAGGTAGGTCAGGCCGAGCTCCCGCTGGAGGTCGTCGAGCAGGTTGACCACCTGGGCCTGGATCGAGACGTCGAGCGCGGAGACCGGCTCGTCCGCCACGATCATCCTGGGCCGCAGGGCGAGCGCCCGGGCGATGCCGATGCGCTGGCGCTGGCCGCCGGAGAACTCGTGCGGGTAGCGGTTGTAGTGCTCGGGGCTGAGCCCGCACAGCTCCAGCAGCTCCTGGACGGCCTTCTTGATCCCGCCCTCGGGCTCGGCCTTCTGCAGCTTGAACGGCGCGCCGACGATGGTGCCGACGGTGTGCCGGGGGTTCAGCGAGGAGTACGGGTCCTGGAAGATCATCTGGATGTCGCGGCGCAGCGGCCGCATCGCCCCGACGCCCAGGTGGGTGATGTCGGTGCCCTCGAACTCGACCTTCCCGCCGGTCGGTTCGTCCAGCCGGGTGACCAGCCGGCCCATCGTCGACTTGCCGCAGCCGGACTCCCCGACGACGCCCAGGGTCTCGCCGGCGTTGACCGTGAAGTCGATGCCGTCGACCGCCCGGACGGCGCCCGTCTGGCGCCGCAGCAGGCCGCTGTGAATGGGGAAGTGCCGGACCAGGCCGGTCACCTTGAGCAGCGGCTGCCGGTCCGGGGCGGGCGCCTGCGCGGGCACCTTCTTCATGGGGTCGGGACCCGCCGCCTGAGTGTCCGTCATCGGTTCTCTCCAGAATGGTGGTACGAGGCCGGGCTCACAGCCGGGGCGCGATCTCTTCGGCGAAGATGCGGTGCCGCTCGGCGAGCGCGAGGTGGCAGGCGGCGTGGTGTCCGGGCGCGACCTCGGTGAGGCCCGGGGTCTCCTCCGAGGAGCGCCCGCCGGTCAGCCCGGCGTAGGGGCAGCGCGGGTGGAAGGCGCAGCCGGACGGCACGTTGATCAGGCTGGGCGGGGTGCCCCTGACCGGGACGAGCCGGTCCTGCAGCTCCCGGTCGAGGCGCGGCATCGAGCCCAGCAGGCCCCAGGTGTAGGGGTGTTCGGGCGCGTCGAAGAGCGTCTCGGCCGGGCCCCGCTCGACGCACTTGCCGCCGTACATGACGAGGATGTCGTCGGCGAGCTCGGCGACCACCCCGAGGTCGTGGGTGATGATGATGACCGCCGAGCCGAACTCCTCCTGGAGGTCCCGGATGAGGTCCAGGATCTGCGCCTGGACGGTGACGTCCAGGGCGGTGGTGGGCTCGTCGGCGATCAGCAGCGAGGGGTCGTTGACCAGCGCCATGGCGATCATCGCGCGCTGGCGCATGCCGCCGGAGAACTGGTGCGGGTAGTCGTCGACCCGGCGGTCGGGCTGCGGGATGCCGACCCGGTCGAGCATCTCGACGGCGCGGGCCCGGGCCTGCTTCTTGCTCGCCTGCGGGTGGTGCACCCGGTAGGCCTCGACGATCTGCTGCCCCACCGTGTAGTAGGGGTGCATCGCGGTGAGCGGGTCCTGGAAGATCATCGCCATCTGCCGGCCACGCAGTTCGCGGACCCGCTCGGGTCCGGCCGCGATGAGGTCCTCGCCGTCGAGCCGGATCTCGCCGGTGATCCGGGCCCGCTTGGAGCGGTGCAGGCCCATGATGCCGAGCGAGGTGACGGACTTGCCGGAGCCGGACTCGCCGACGATGCCGAGGGTGCGGCCCTTGGCGAGGTCGAAGCTGACCCCGTCGACGGAACGGACCAGGCCGTCGTCGGTGTCGAAGTGGATCCGCAGGTCCCGCACCGAGAGGAAGGGCTCCTGGCCGCCCGGGGCGGCCGCGCGGGCCGGGGTCTTCTGGAGCTCGGTCACGACAGCCTCACCCGGGGGTCGACAGCGGCGTACAGGAGGTCAACCACGAGGTTGCAGAGGACGATGAAGAAGGCGGCGAGCAGCGTGACGCCGAGGATCTTCGGCAGGTCGTTGTCGGTGATCGCCTGGACGGCGAACTGGCCGACGCCCTGGAGCGAGAAGACCTGCTCGGTGATCAGCGCGCCGCCGAGCAGCAGCCCGAGGTCCATGCCGAAGATGGTGACGATCGGGGTGAGCGCGGCGCGCAGCCCGTGCCGGGTGACGACCTTGGACTCGGCCAGGCCCTTGGCCCGGGCGGTGCGGATGTAGTCCTCGCTCATCGTCTCCAGCATCCCGGCGCGGGTGAGCCGGGCGTAGAGCGCGGAGTAGAGGAAGGCCAGCGAGATCCACGGCAGGATCAGGTTGCGGGCCCACATCACCGGGTTGTCGGTGAAGTTGGTGTACTCCAGGTTGTCCAGGATCGGCCACTCGTAGCTGAACACCGTGAGCAGCAGCGCGCCGGTGAAGAAGACCGGCAGCGAGACGCCGGCGAGCGCGATGCCCATCGAGAGCCGGTCGAAGATCGAGCGCGGCTTGAGCGCGGAGACGACACCGGTGGCGACGCCGGAGACCAGCCAGATCACCGCGGCGCCGATGGCCAGCGAGAGGGTCACCGGGATCCGCTTGGACAGCTCGGGCCAGACCTCCAGGTGGTTCTTGAAGGAGTAGCCGAAGCAGGGCACGTGGCAGGTGGCCGGTTCCGGGCCGAACTTGTACTCGGCACCGGTGACCAGTGCCTTGAGGAAGTTCCAGTACTGCGTGTACAGCGGCTGGTCGAGGCCGAGGTTCTGTTTGACCGCCTGGACCGCCTCGGGGGAAGGATTCTTCCCGATGTACTGGGTGGCCAGCTGGTCGACCGTCTCGCCGGCGAGGCGCGGGAGCAGGAAGAAGATCGCGAAGGTGACCGCGCTGACGACCAGCAGCAGCACCACGGCCGCGAGGATCCTGCGGATGATGTAGGCAAACACAGTTGGTCGGCTCCGGCCGCCCGCCGCCGTCCGGGGTCCTCCGGACGGCGGCGGGCGCCGCTGCCTTCACCTGCCTTCAGGGATGCGGAGCCAGGCTCTTACTTGGTGCCGATGTTCAGGTAGTCGTACTCACCCGAGAAGGCCGGCGTGGACGCGAGGTTGGTGGCGTTGTCCGGGCGGTACAGGAAGACCTTGAAGTAGGTCAGCGGGACGTAGACCGCCTGGTCCATGACCTTCTTGTCGATGTCGCCGTAGATCTTCTCGCGGGCCGCCCGGTCCGGGTTGGTCGCGGCGTCGTCGAGCAGCTTGTTGACCGCGGGGTCGTTCAGCGAGGCCAGGTTGCTGTTGCCCGAGGCCTTGATCGCGCGGCCGTCGACGATCTGCTGCAGGAAGCCGTAGCCGGTCGGCCAGTCGGCGCCCCACTGCATCATCATCAGGCCGATGTTGTGCTCCTTGGCGAACGCCGGGGCGCCCGCGCTGTCGGCCAGGTACTTGCCCTGCGGGTACTGCTGGATCTCGGCGTTGATGCCGACCTTCTTCAGCGCGGCCTGGATCGAGGTCGCGGCGGCGACCTCGGTGGCGCGCTCGGTGCGGGCGGAGAGCACGGTGCTGAAGCCGCCGTCCTTGCCGCAGGCCTTCAGGGCCTCCTTGGCCTTGGCCTCGTCGCCCTTGTTGTCCTTGGTCTCCCAGGCGTTGAAGTCCTGGTGGCCCGGGATGTCCGGCGGGAGCACGGTGTTGGCGACCTGGCCGCGGATCGGGCCGCCGAGCGAGGTCTGCACCGAGACCTTGTCGACCGCGTACTGCACGGCCTTGCGGCACTCGATGTTGTCGAACGGCGCGACGTCGGTGTTGATCGCCATGTAGACCAGGCGGCCGCCGTAGGCGTTGTCGGTGTTCGCCTTGAGCTTCGGGTTCTGCAGGATCTGCGCCTGGGTCTGCGGGTCGACACCGCCGCCCACCAGGTCGACCTGGGCGTTGCCGGCCAGCAGGTCCTTGTCGATGGTGGACTGGTCGATGTTCATCTTGAGCACGATCTTGTCCGGCAGCTGCTTGCGGATCGGGTCGGTGCTCGGGTCCCAGTTGGTGTTCGGGACCAGGACGGCCTGCTTGCCGTCCTCGTAGGACTCGAACTTGAAGGAGCCGGACGAGACGATCTTCTTCACGTAGTCGGCGCCGGTGTCCTTGGCCTGCGGCACCGGGGCCGTCTGCGGGGCGCTGACCAGGTAGTCGAAGTCCGCGAAGGCGTGCTTCAGGTGGAAGACGATCGTGGTGTCGTCCGGCGTCTCGATCGACTTCAGGTCGCCGGTCTTGTCCTTGTACGGGCCCGCGTACGGCGTGCCCTCGTTGTCGACCAGCAGTTCCTTGAAGTACGTCGGGCCGTTGGAGTTCACGTCCGGCGCGAAGTTGGAGCGCTCGACGGCGTACTTGACGTCCTTCGAGGTGATCGGGGTGCCGTCGTCGTACTTCAGGCCCTTGCGCAGCTTGTACGTCCAGGTGAGGCCGTCCGCGCTGACCTGGCCGAGCGACTCGGCGAGGTCCGGGACGAGCTTGTTGCCCGCCTCGCCGGCGCCCGGCTGGAAGGTGGTGAGCGGACGCCCGTACAGGCGCGAGAAGTTGTAGATGTAGGCGTAGTACGTGTTGCCCGGGTCGAGCGAGTCCGGGGTGCCCTTCATCTCGAAGGTGACCGTCCCGCCCTTCTTGTCCGAGGCGTTGACGATGTTCTTGGTGGCCGCGTTGGCCCCGGAGCCGCCCGCGGCCTCGGTGCCGGTGGCGGTGGACTTGGCGTCGCCGCTCTTCGAGCTCGACGAGCAGCCGGTGACGACCAGGACCGCGGCAGCGGCCATGGCGGTCAGCGCGACGGTACGGGACCTACGCATGGGTGAGATCAACCCCTTGGGGAAGTGGTGGCTGTACGAGGGATCCTGACGCTCGGTCAGTTGTTCTTGGGATCGAGGGCGTCACGCAGCCCGTCGCCGAGCAGGTTGAAGGCGAGCACGGTGATGAAGATCGCCAGACCGGGGACCACCATGTACTGGGGATCCACCTGGTAGTACCGGATCGCGTCCTGGAGCATCCCGCCCCAGGAGGCCTGCGGGGGCTGGATGCCGACGCCGAGGAAGCTCAGACCGGCCTCGAAGAGGATGTTGGTCGGGATCAGCAGGGTCGCGTAGACCAGGATCGGGCCGACCAGGTTGGGCAGCAGCTCCCTGAACAGGATGAACGGGCCCCGGGCACCCAGGCTGCGGGCTGCGTGCACGAACTCCCGCTCGCGCAGCGAGAGGGTCTGGGCGCGCACGATGCGGCCGATGTAGGGCCAGTTGAAGAAGCCGATCACGAAGATCAGCACCAGGATGTGCAGCGGCAGGCCGTGCAGGCCGAACGCGCCGCCCTGCAGCGACGTGGAGATCGCGATGGCGAAGAGCAGCAGCGGGAAGGCGAGGAAGACGTCCATCACCCGGCTGATCACGGCGTCCACCCAGCCGCCGTAGTAGCCGGCCATGATGCCGAGCACGGTGCCGATGGTGTTGGACAGCACGGTCGCGCCGAAGGCGACCAGCAGGGAGACCCAGGAGCCCTCGATCACACGGGTCAGCAGGTCACGGCCCTGCAGCGGGTCGACGCCGAGCGGGTGGTCCCAGCTCATGCCGCCCCAGTCGCCCAGCGGGAGACCGCCGAGGTCGGCGTCCAGGAGGTCCTGGTGGAGGGCGTCGGGATCCAGGCCGAAGATCGACTCGATCGGCTTGGCGAGCACGGCGAGCAGGATCAGCAGGATCACCACGATGCCGCCGGCGACGGCGGCCTTGTCCCGCTTGAAGCGGGTCCAGGCGATCTGGCCGAGCGAGCGGCCCTCGATCTTCTTGGCCGGGCTCGCGGCGGCGTCTGCCTCCGGTGCGTTGCCGGCGGTCTTGATGGGTGCGGTCATGGTCAGTTCGGTCCCCTCGCCGACGGTGGCCGGCCCACGGGTGCCGGACGCCGGGATCGGCGGCTCGGCTGGTGCGGACGTGCTTTGGGTGCGGACGTGCGGAAGTGCAGGTACGGGGGTGTTCCCAGCGGTACGGCGTGCTCAGTACTGCTGCCACGCGGGATGGGCGTCACGTGGATCATGCGGTCCGCCAGCGCGTTCGCCTTTGTGAGGCGCCAACCACGCGCGGTGGGCTGTTGCAGAACTCTCTGCCATCCGAACTGGCTTGCGCCAGCCCTGCCAACCGACAGATGCCCAACTGTGATCTGTCCGCATGCACCTCCACGATCTTCGGCATATCCCTCTTCACACAGCTGTAACAGCCATGTCAAGATGTCTGCCACCCCCTTCGGCGAGATCGTCCGGAAAAACGCCGAAACCGGCCTGACGTGACGTCAAGCCGGTTCCTGTGGAGGGTTCCGGGCGCGTTCCGCCGGTCAGCGACCGGGGTATCCGGGCCACGGCTGCTGCGGCGGCGGCTGCTGCCCGGGCCAGCCCTGCGCCGGCGGATGGGTGCCGTAGCCGAAGCCCTGACCCTGCGCCGGGCCCTGCTGCGCGGTGTACGGCGGCGGGGGCACCGGCGGGTACGGGCCCGTCTGCGCCCGGCCGTGCCCGCCCGCCTCGCGGTCGTAGAACGGGCGCGCGTTGGCCCGCATCCACAGCGCCACCGGGTCGTACTCGTCCGCCATCGCCACCGTCGAGACCGCGAGGCCCTCCGGAGCGACCGCGATCGCCCGCTGCATCAGCGCCCGCACGGCCTCCACCGTGGGCGGTGAACTCTCGTACAGGTCCAGGCCGATGGCGAGGTACGGTTCGCCCACCGACGGCCGCACCCAGGCCCGGCGCAGCGCCTTCACCGCGCGCACCTCGACCGCCTGGCGCTCCAGCAGCGCGAAGAACTGCTGGGCCGGCACCTGCGGCTCGCTCAGCTTCAGCGGCCCGGCCGGCAGCCGGTCCAGGCCCGCCGCGACCCGCCGCAGGTCCGCCCACGGCACGCCGACCCCGCCGCCCGGGGCGTGCGGGTTCAGCCACAGGCCCCAGCGGGTGCGGTAGAGCGAGGCCGCGACCTCCTTGCCGGAGATCACCTCGTGGGCCCGCGCCCAGCCGGAGGCCGCCAGCTGCTCGGGCGAGGTGACGGCCGGCGCGTAGCCGTGGCCGCTGATCTCCATGTTCCCGTACTGGGCGTCCGCGCTGCCCGGCGTGCCGTGCCAGAGCAGCATCCAGACCCGGCCCTCGGCGAGCGCGTGCAGCATCGTCTCGTAGGCCTCGTAGCGCTCCGGCGCCACCTCGCGCAGCGCGCGCTCCAGCGCGCCCGGATCCGGGCGTCCGGTGGGCGCCTGGCCCCAGGGCCCCGGTGCACCGCCAGCTACCGATCCCGCACTCATGCGCCCACCTCGCTGCGCTTCTTCGTTCCTCGTCCGTCACCGGCGGCCCGGCGGCCGTCAGCACGCACCCTATGGGGCGGCCGCCGACCGCCGCCACGCCGACGTGCCAGGGTTCGTACCGCCGCCCCGCCCGCACCCCGGCCGGCGGGTGCCGGACGGACGGACGGGGGCCGGATCAGCCCCGCACGTAGAACGGCGCGACCCGGTTCACCAACCAGTCGACCACCGGATCGTCCGCGAGGTCGAGCAGTACGAGGTGGACGCCTCCGGGCAGCGGCGCGGTTCCCAGCGCTCGCCCCAATGCCTCGTTCACCGCGCCCGGGTCGGCCGGGGCCAGCGGGTCCAGCTGGACGCCCACGAACATCACGGTCGGCTCGCCCTCGACGCTCGCCAGCGCCCGCCGCGCGGTCAGCACTCCCGGCAGCGCCGCGAGTTCCCCGCGGCAGGCGGTCAGGAACGCCTCCGGGTCCTCGCCCGGCACCGGCTCGCGCAGCGCCACCCGGCCGCCGCCGGGAGCCTCCGGCGCGTCCGGGCCGGCGTCCCAGCGGTCCTCGCGCGGTCCGCGGCGCAGCTCGGCCACGCCCTCCGGCGGCACCGGGATGCCCACCGCCGCCCCGGGGTTGACCGCGATGCCCACGCCCAGCGGCAGGCCGCGGGCGAACTCCCACACCGGCGCGACCGCGAACGGCATCCCGGGCGCCTGCTGGAGGAACACCTCCTGCGAGGAGAACACCGGGACATAGGGGTCGCCGGCCAGTTCGATCGTCGGCAGGTCCAGCGACCGCCCCTGCGGGTCGCCGCCCGACGGCAGCGGGATCCACACCTGGCCGCGCGCCAGCACCTCGATCACCCGGGGGGTCGCACCCGGGTCGCCGAGCGCGGCGGTGAGCACCTGCTCCAGCTCGTTGGCCGGCCACGTGCCGCCCGGCGGCGCCGCCTCCGCCCCGCCCCACCCCTGCTGCTCCACCGGGTACTCCATCCGCCGCCGTACCGTCCTCTGCTCACCGATGCCCGCAGCCTAGCGTTCCGGCGCCCCGCACCGGGCGGTCAGGCCCGCGGTGACGGAGGCCCCCCTCCCCTCATTCCCGCGGACGTGCCATGATGTGCGCGTCTGCGGTGGCATCCACCCAGGCCCCGCCAACTCCATACCGGCCGCTCGAACCCGCGCGGGAGAGTCCGGAGTGCCCCGTCCAGGCGGCACAGCCGGCGCCGAAGGAGCAAGTCCTCCCCGGAATCTCTCAGGCACCCCTACCGCACGGGTTAGGCACATCTGGAAAGCGGCGCACGGCCCTGCCGTACGCCCACCCACGGTGCAAGCCGCCATGCTGGTCCCCTACAGGGCAGTGGACGGTGAAGCTCTCAGGTTCGACGACAGATGGGGAGACCCAGCCGCCGCATGCCCGCGCGCAGGGTCCGCCGCCCCCGAGACAGGGCCGGTCCCGGCGTGCGCACCCCTGAGTGCCCCGACCGAGGAGTTCCTGGCCATGTCGTCCCTCCGCCTCACCGCGCTCGACGCGCTCCACCGCGCCCTCGGCGCCACCATGACCGACTTCGCCGGCTGGGACATGCCGCTGCGCTACGGCAGCGAGCGCGAGGAGCACCTCGCCGTCCGCACCAGGGCGGGCCTGTTCGACCTCTCCCACATGGGCGAGATCACCGTCACCGGCCCGCAGGCCGGCGAGATGCTGGACCACGCGCTGGTCGGCTTCGTCTCCGCGCTCGGCGAGCTGCGCGCCCGCTACACCATGATCTGCGCCGAGGACGGCGGCATCCTGGACGACCTCATCGTCTACCGCCTGCGCGAGGACGCCTTCCTGGTCGTCGCCAACGCCTCCAACGCCCAGCTGGTGCTGGACGAGCTGATCGCCCGCGCCAAGGGCTACAACGCCGTCGTCTCCGACGACCGCGACGCCTACGCGCTGATCGCCGTCCAGGGCCCGGAGTCCACCGCGATCCTGGCCGACACCACCGAGGCCGACCTGCCGGGCCTGAAGTACTACGCGATCCTCCCGGCCCAGGTGGCCGGCCGCGACGTGCTGCTCGCCCGCACCGGCTACACCGGCGAGGACGGCTTCGAGATCTTCTGCAACCCGGGCGACGCCGAGCAGATCTGGCAGGCGCTGACCGAGGCCGGCGCCGGCCGCGGCCTCGTCCCCTGCGGCCTGTCCTGCCGCGACACGCTGCGCCTGGAGGCCGGCATGCCACTGTACGGCCACGAGCTGTCCACCGACCTGACCCCGTTCGACGCGGGCCTGGGCCGGGTCGTGCGCTTCGACAAGACCACCAACGAGGGCGCCTTCGTCGGCCGCAAGGCCCTGGAGCGGGCCGCCGCCGAGGCCGAGGCCAACCCGCCGCGGGTGCTGGTCGGCCTGGTCTCCGAGGGCAAGCGCGTGCCGCGCGCCGAGTACACCGTGGTCTCCGCCGACGGCGAGCCGATCGGCCGGATCACCTCCGGCGCGCCCTCCCCCACGCTGGAGAAGCCGATCGCGATGGCCTACGTGGACGCGGCCCACGCCGCCCCCGGCTCCACCGTCGCGGTGGACGTGCGCGGCAAGCACGAGCCGGTCCGGGTCGTGGCGCTGCCGTTCTACAAGCGCGCCCGCTGACCCTTCCCCACCTGTTTCCCCCGCGAGGAACGTCCGCGCGCCGGGCCGCTTCGTCGTACCCGCTTCCCATCCTGGAGAATGACGCCATGAGCACCAACCCCCAGCACCTGCAGTACACCGAGGAGCACGAGTGGCTGACCGCCGCCGACGCCGACGGTGTGTCCACGATCGGCATCACCCAGCACGCCGCCGACGCCCTCGGTGACATCGTCTACGTGGAGCTCCCCGAGGTGGGCGCCACCGTGACCGCCGGGGAGACCTGTGGCGAGCTGGAGTCGACCAAGTCGGTCAGCGACCTGTTCTCCCCGGTGACCGGTGAGGTCACCGAGGTCAACGAGGACGTCAAGAACGACAACAGCCTGGTCAACGGCGAGCCGTTCGAGGGTGGCTGGCTGTTCAAGGTCCGCGTCGAGTCGACCGGCCCGCTGCTGAGCGCCGCCGTTACCCCCGCCCACACCACCCCCGCGGCCTGCCCCCCCGCGGGGCCGGCCCCCCCCCCGCGCCCGCCCCGCGCCTCCTCCCCCCTCCTCCCGGGAAGACCCCACCATGACGGTTCTGAACCAGTCCCTGCACGCCCTCGACCCGGAGATCGCCGCCGCGGTCGACGCCGAGCTGCACCGCCAGCAGACCACCCTGGAGATGATCGCCTCCGAGAACTTCGCCCCGGTGGCGGTCATGGAGGCCCAGGGCTCGGTGCTGACCAACAAGTACGCCGAGGGCTACCCCGGCCGCCGCTACTACGGCGGCTGCGAGCACGTCGACGTGGTCGAGCAGATCGCGATCGACCGGATCAAGGCCCTGTTCGGCGCCGAGCACGCCAACGTCCAGCCGCACTCCGGCGCGCAGGCCAACGCCGCCGCGATGTTCGCGCTGATCAAGCCGGGCGACACCATCCTGGGCCTGAACCTGGCCCACGGCGGTCACCTGACCCACGGCATGAAGATCAACTTCTCCGGCAAGCTCTACAACGTGGTGCCGTACCACGTGGACGACAAGAGCGGCCAGGTCGACATGGCCGAGGTCGAGCGCCTCGCCAAGGAGCACCGGCCGCAGCTGATCATCGCCGGCTGGTCCGCCTACCCGCGCCAGCTCGACTTCGCCGAGTTCCGCCGGATCGCCGACGAGGTCGGCGCGCTGCTGATGGTCGACATGGCGCACTTCGCCGGCCTGGTCGCGGCGGGCCTGCACCCCAACCCGGTGCCGTTCGCGGACGTGGTCACCACCACCACCCACAAGACCCTGGGCGGCCCGCGCGGCGGCGTCATCCTCTCCAAGGCCGAGCACGCCAAGAAGATCAACTCCGCGGTCTTCCCCGGCCAGCAGGGCGGCCCGCTGGAGCACGTCATCGCCGGCAAGGCGGTCGCCTTCAAGGTCGCCGCCTCGGAGGAGTTCAAGGAGCGCCAGCAGCGCACCCTGGAGGGGGCCCGGATCCTCGCCGAGCGCCTGCTGCAGGCCGACGTCACCGAGGCCGGCGTCTCCGTGCTGTCCGGCGGCACCGACGTCCACCTCGTCCTGGTCGACCTGCGCAACAGCCGGCTCGACGGCCAGCAGGCCGAGGACCGTCTGCACGAGGTCGGCATCACGGTCAACCGCAACGCCATCCCGAACGACCCGCGCCCGCCGATGGTCACCTCCGGCCTGCGGATCGGCACCCCGGCGCTCGCCACCCGCGGCTTCCTGGCCGAGGACTTCCGCGAGGTCGCCGACATCATCGCCGAGGCCCTGAAGCCCGCCTTCGACGAGGGCACCGCCGAGGCGCTCAAGGCCCGGGTCACCGCCCTGGCCGAGAAGTACCCGCTCTACCCGAACCTGTAGGTCCTGTCGTTCGGCGGCCGGTGACCGGGCTCACGCCGTCCGGACACCGGGGATTCCGGGGCACCGCGCACACTGGAGAGTGCGCGCGGTGCCCCGTCCCGTGTCAGCCCGCCGACCGCGCCCGACCCTCCCCCTCCCGCCACCGCCGTCCTCCCTCCCTGCCGGCACCACCCACGAGACCAGACAAGGACGTCCCTCCGTGGCCATCAGCGTCTTCGACCTCTTCTCCATCGGCATCGGTCCGTCGAGTTCCCACACCGTCGGCCCGATGCGGGCCGCCCGGATGTTCGCCCGCCGCCTGAAGTCGGAGGGCCTGCTGACCGAGGTGACGGCCGTCCGCGCCGAGCTGTACGGCTCGCTGGGCGCCACCGGCCACGGCCACGGCACCCCCAAGGCGGTGCTGCTGGGCCTGGAGAACGCCTCCCCCCGCACCGTCGACGTCGACCAGGCCGACCGCGACGTCGAGCGGATCACCGCCGAGAAGCGGATCAACCTGCTCGGCGTCCACGCCATCGACTTCGACCCGGACAGCCAGCTGGTGCTGCACCGGCGCCGCTCGCTGCCCTACCACGCCAACGGCATGACCCTCTGGGCCTACCGCGCCGACGGCTCCACCGTGCTGGAGAAGACCTACTACTCGGTCGGCGGCGGCTTCGTCGTCGACGAGGACGCGATCGGCGCCGACCGGGTCAAGCCCGACGACACCGTGCTGAAGTACCCCTTCCGCACCGGCGAGGAGCTGCTGCGGCTCACCCGGGAGACCGGCCTGTCGATCTCCGGCCTGATGCTGGAGAACGAGAAGGCCTGGCGCACCGAGGAGGAGATCCGGGCCGGCCTGCTGGAGATCTGGCGGGTCATGCAGGAGTGCGTGCGGGCCGGCATGTCCCGCGAGGGCATACTCCCCGGCGGCCTCAAGGTGCGCCGGCGCGCCGCCGCGGCCGCCCGCGCGCTGCGCGCCGAGGGCATCGGCCCGGCCAACGCGATGGAGTGGGTCACCCTCTACGCGATGGCGGTCAACGAGGAGAACGCCTCCGGCCGCCGGGTGGTCACCGCCCCGACCAACGGCGCGGCCGGCATCATCCCCGCCGTCCTGCACTACTACCTGAACTTCATCCCGGGCGCCGACGAGGACGGCATCGTCCGCTTCCTGCTCGCCGCCGGCGCCATCGGCATGCTCTTCAAGGAGAACGCCTCCATCTCCGGCGCCGAGGTCGGCTGCCAGGGCGAGGTCGGCTCCGCCTGCTCGATGGCCGCCGGCGGCCTCGCCGAGGTCCTCGGCGGCAGCCCCGAGCAGGTCGAGAACGCCGCCGAGATCGGCATCGAGCACAACCTCGGCCTCACCTGCGACCCGGTCGGCGGCCTGGTCCAGATCCCCTGCATCGAGCGCAACGGCATGGCCTCCGTCAAGGCCGTCACCGCCGCCCGGATGGCCCTGCGCGGCGACGGCCGCCACCACGTCTCCCTCGACAAGGCGATCAAGACCATGAAGGAGACCGGCGCCGACATGAAGATCAAGTACAAGGAGACCTCGCGCGGCGGCCTCGCCGTCAACGTCATCGAGTGCTGACCCCTCCCCGCCGACGGCCGCGCCCCCCCCCCCCCCCCCGGGGGGGGGCGGGCGGGGGGGTGGGCCCCCCCGGGGCGGGACCCCCGAACCCGGGCGGCGG
>NZ_JBHYUU010000001.1:55650-108285 GCF_042749955.1 Kitasatospora sp. NPDC059462
CCCCCCCCCCCCCCCCCCGCGGGGGGGGCCGCGGCCGTTGCGGTGCGAACCCTCGGGCCGGCTCCACCGTAGCCGTGCGGCGGGGCGCGCCGGCCGGGCCCCTCACCCGCTCGGGTGAACCCCGCCGGATCGGGCCGTCCGGGCCCCCGGCGGCTGCCATCGTGGCCGGCAGAGCGTCCCCACGAGCCCCCGGAGCGCGGATGAAGAACACCGGAACCGGTGTCCGTACCCTCACCACCCTGCTGTTCGCCGCCGCGCTGGCCGCGGCGGCCACCACCCCCGCCGCGGCCCGGACCGCGCTGCCCGACGCCACCGACGCGGCCTTCGCCGACGACTGCCTGCGCGCCCACAACGAGTACCGCGCCCGCCACGGCGTCCCGGCGCTGTCCCCCGACCCGGCCCTCCAGGACTACGCCAGGGCCCGGGCGGCCCGGCTCTCGACGTACGAGCGCCTCTCCGGCGGCCACGCCGGTCTCGACCCCGCGTACGGCGAGAACCGGTCCTGGTTCGCCTCCACCGCCCCCGACCGGGCCGGCTGCCGCCGGGCCGTCGACGCCTGGTACGCGCAGGCCGGGGACTACGACTACGACGCCCCCGGCTTCTCCGCCGCGACCGGCCTGTTCACCCAGGTGGTCTGGAAGTCCTCCACCCGCCTCGGCTGCGCCCGCGCCCACGGCCGCGGCGGCACCTGGTACGAGACGTACATCGTGTGCACCTACAGCCCGCCGGGCAACATCTCCTCCGAGTACGCGGAGAACGTCCCGCCCCCGCGCACCTGACCCGGGCGCGCCCCGGCGCCGGCCGTCGCCGGCCGGCCTCCGGAGTCCGGAGAATCGTGCCGATCATGAATAATCTCAGGCCGAAGCGTGAACCTATGCAAATTCCCAAGGTGAACTAAGTTACAAACCTTGAAATCGAAGTCATCCGGTTTGCCCACATGCTGAGATCCGTGCGATAGTCGACCTGTCCGACGGCGGACGTCACCAGCTGACGCGCCCCGTCGCGGCACGAGGAACTTCGGCCCGCCCGACCTGGCACGGCCGACGTCCATCGCGCGGCACGCACCCCCTTGGCCGGCGCGATGACTTGCAGGGGCCCCCAGCCACCGGACCACGGTGACACCGGGGGCCCCGCGTGTTTTCCCGGACCGGGTCACCGGCCCCGCCCCGACTCGACCCGACCGGACCGGACCCGCCGACCCGGGACCGGCCGCCGGCTCAGACCCGCTCGCGGACCTTCAGCTCGAACCAGACGCCCTTGCCGCGCGGCAGCAGGTCGGCGCCCCAGCGGTCCGCCAGGTCGTCGACCACCTGCAGCCCGCGCCCGCGCTCGTTGGCCGGCAGCGGCTCCGCCAGGATCATGCACGGAAGCGCCCGCGAGGAGTCCCGCACCTCCACCCGGACCCAGCCCGGCTTGCGCACCACGTGCAGTCCGATGGTCCGGCCGGCGGCGTGCCGCACGGCGTTGGCGACGAGCTCGCTGGTGAGTAACTCGCCGACCTCCAGGTGCTGGTGCAGGTCCCAGGTCTCCAGGGCCGCGAGCACCAGCCGGCGCGCCAGCGGCCCGGTCGACGGCCGGGAGGGCAGCCGCACCTCCCGCGGTGAGTCCCGGTCGCACAATCTCCCGACGTACAACTGCTCCAGCTCGTCGGAGCTGAGCCGCTCCAGGGCCGCGAGGACGTCCTGGAACGGTGCCCACGACGCGTCAGCGACCAAGCTGGATCCCGGAAGTGATGACTGATCTGTTTCGCCCCAACCCGCCATGCGCCCCATCATTGCGGAACGCAAGCGGCCGCGTACGGACAATGAGCAAACGATCACGGGGTGTTTCGGCATATGCCGCATGCCGCCCGAACCCGCGTTCGGCCAGGTCCGGGCCCTCACGCGTGGTGGCGGGTCACCAGGCGCTCCAGTCGAGGTTCCAGCCGCTGAGGCCGTTGTCCGGCGCGACCCGGCCGCGCGTGGAGTTCTGCACGCCGACGACGTCCCCGATCAGCGAGCCGTCGTAGAACGTGCCCGCCGAAGTGCCCGGGGCGCCGCCCTCGACGTCCTTCAGGCCCACGCAGCCGTGGCTGACGTTGGTCTTGCCGAAGGGCAGGGGGTCGGCCCAGTAGTTGCCGTGCACATAGGTGCCGGAGTCGGTGAGCCGCATGGAGTGCGGGGCCTGGAGGTCGTAGGGCTCGCCGGTCATCCCGGGCAGGGTGCTGGACCGCATCCGCACCACGCCCTCCTTCGACATGACGACCATGGTGCCGTTCCAGGTCGGGTGCTCGGGCGAGCCGGAGGTGATCTCGACGACCGAGCTCCGGCCGTCCTCGACCACCGTCATCAGGTGCGTCCTGGCGTCAACCGTCGAAATCCGGGATCGCCCGATAGTGAAGGGCTCGTCCCGGTCGACTCCCCCGTAGACCCCCGGGGCGATCTCCACGCTCTTCAGCCGGTACCGGACGGTGACCGTCGTCCCCGGCGTCCAGTACTTCTCGGGGCGGAAGTCCAGCCGGCGGTCGCCGAACCAGTGGCCCCTGACCACGGTGCCGTCGCTGGTCTCGAAGGTGATGCCCTTCGCCACCGCCTCCTTGTTCTTCACGTCCTTGTCGAAGGAGACCGAGACGATCATGCCGACGCCGTAGGTGGCGCCGTCCTGGACGTTGTCGCCCGCCTTGGCCTCGCGCTCGGGCGTGAGCGTGGTGAAGCTGCTGTCCGCCGAGGCGACCACGCCGCCGGCGTCCGCCGCCAGCGCGCTCACCTGGTAGGCGGTGCCGACCTGCAACGGGGCGGACGGCGTCCAGCTCGCGCCGTCGGCGGCGATGGTGCCCGCCACCTCCCGGCCGGCCCGGTCGCTCACCTTGACGGTGGTGAGCCTGCCGCCGGAGACCGCGACCTTGAGCGCGCCGTCCGGCGCGACGTCCACCGCGCCCGCCTTCGGCCGGATGTCCACCACCGCCTGCGACACCGCGGGCGCGGCGCTCGTGGCGGGCGCCGCCGGGGCCGTCGCGGACGGCGCCGACGGGGCCCCCGCGGCCCCGCCCGCGCCGAGCTCCGCCTTGGCCGCGGCCCCGCCCGCGCCGCCGTTCCCGCCGCCACCGCCACCGCAGGCGCTGGTCAGCACCAGCGCTCCCCCGACCAGACCGGCGGCCACCACCGTGCGTATCGACTTCACGTCGAGTCCCTCCCTCGTGTCGCGGTGTCCGACAGATACACGCGCCACCCGGCGAAAAGGTTGCGCCGTCCGGGGGACGCCCCGCCCGGAGAACGCGGACCGGCCCGGTCCCCGTGAGCGGGGACCGGGCCGGTGGGGCCCGACGGACGCGCCGACCCGCTACCAGTTCGCCCAGCCGATGTTCCAGCCGCTCAGGCCGTTGTCGGGGGAGACGGTCTTCTCCTTGGAGTTCTTGATGACGACGACGTCGCCGACCATCGAGTCGTTGAAGAACTTGCCCGCCACCGAGCTGTCGCTGCCGCCCTTCTCGTCCTGCATCGAGATGCAGCCGTGGCTGGCGTTGGTCTTGCCGAACGGGTTGGCCCAGTAGTTGCCGTGCACGAAGGTCCCGGAGGTGGTCAGCCGCATCGCGTGCGGCACGTCCGGGATGTCGTACTCGCCGCCGAGGCCGACGGTCTGCGAGTTCATCCGGGTGACCTTCTCCTTGGACATGACCACCATGGTCCCGTTCCAGGAGGGGTTCTTCTCGTCGCCGAGGGTCACCGGCACGGTGTGGCTCGCACCGTCCCTGGTCACCGTCATCTGGTGGGTGGCGGAGTCGGCCACCGAGACCTGGGAGCGGCCGATGGTGAACGGCTCGTCCTTGTCGATGTCGCCGTAGATGCCCGGGGCGACCTCGACGTTCTTCAGCCGGTACTTGATGGTGACCTTGGTGCCGGGCGCCCAGTACTTCTCGGGGCGGAAGTCCAGGCGCCTGGAGCCGAACCAGTGGCCCTTGACCGTCGTCCCGTTGTTGGTCTCGAAGGTGATGCCCTGGACGACGGCGTCCTTGTTCTTGATGTCCTTGTTGAAGACCACCGAGACGATCATGCCGACGCCGTAGGTGGCGTTGTCGGCGATGTTGTCGTTGGTGGAGACCTTCTTCGCGGGCGTCAGCGTGGTGAACGAGGTGGTGGACGCGGCCACCAGGCCCTCGGCGTCGGCGGCCTGGGCGTTCACCTTGTAGGCCATGCCGACGGCCAGGGCGGCGCTGGGCTTCCAGCCGCTGCCGTCCGCGGCGATGGCGCCCTCGACCGGCTTGCCCTCCTTGTCGGTCACCTCGACCGCGGTGAGCTTGCCGTTGGCCACCGAGACCTTGAGGGCACCGTCCGGAGCGACGTCCTGGGCGCCGTCCTTGGGCTCGACGGTGACCACGGCGGCCGAGGTCTTCGGCGTGGCCGCGGACTGGCCCGGTGCCGGGGTCCCGCTGCCGGTGTCTCCCCCGGCGGCGGCCCCCGCGGTCGCCGCGGTCGCCGCCGCGTCGCCGCCCGCGGTGTCCTTGTCGTCGCCGCCGTTGCAGGCCGCGGTGAGCAGCAGCACCCCGCCCATCGCCAACGCCACCGCGCTCTGACGCATGCGACGGCGGGTGACGGTGGTGCGTATCGCGGCGTCGGCCGCCCTAACCGGCTTCACGGTCTCTCCCCTCCCGGTGTTCATCCTGATGGACGCGCTGATCGCCCGGACGGGTTGCACCGGAGCGGCGGTCTTTCGCGCCGGGGTTCGGCGCGGCAAGCAGGATAGCGGGGCCGAACGGGTGAATCCTGGGGAGGCCGGTGGTGAACGGCGGTGGAGAACGTCCGCGGCCGGCCGTCGGGCACCGGCTCTCGCGGAACGGCCGTCGGGGAACGGCCGTCAGGGGGCCGTCGTCGCGGACGGGCTCGGGGCGGGGGTCGGGCTCGGGGTCGGGCCCGGGGTGGGGGTCGGCGTCGGGCTCGCGCCGGACCGCAGGGCGCTACCGGCCACCCACTGCGCCCAGGGCAGGTTCCATCCGTTCAGCCCGTTGTCCGGCGGCACCACGTCCCCCGTCGAGGCCTTCACCTCGAACACGTCCCCCGGGACGGTGTGCTCGAACAGCCAGCCCGCCGGGGTCTCGCCGCTCGTCGCGCCCTTGGCGTCGGGCAGGCCGATGCAGCCGTGGCTGGTGTTGGCGGTGCCGAACACCGACGGGTCGGCCCAGTAGTTGCCGTGCAGGAAGGTGCCCGAGCCGGTCAGCCGCATCGCGTGCGGCACGTCCTTGATGTCGTACTCGTCGCCCATCCCGACGGTCTGCGAGTTCATCCGGGTGACCTTGTACTTCTCGGACACCACGAGCACGCCCCGGTACGTCGGGTGCCTGGCGTCGCCGCCGGACACCTTGAGGGTGCTCACCGTCGCCCCGCCCCGCCCGGCCCGGACGGTGAGGGTGTGGGCGTCGAGGTCGACGGTGGAGACCTGGGCCCGGCCGACGGTGAACCGGACGTCCTTGCTCTGGGTGCCGAACGCGCCCGGCGCACCCTGCACGTCCTTGAGCCGCAGCGCGACCGACACCCTGGTACCCGGTTCCCAGTAGTCCCGGGGCCGGAAGTCCAGACGCCGGCCGCCGAACCAGTGCGCGGCCACCTCCACCGGGGGGTCGGCGGTCACCGCGATCGCGCGCTCCACCGCGGCCCGGTCGGTGATCGGGCGGCTGAACCGCAGCGAGACCGGCATGCCGACGCCGACCGTGGAACCGTCCTCGGGGGTGAAGAAGGCGACGAAGGTGTGCAGGGGGGCCATCGTCGAGAAGTCGGTGTGCTGGGCGGCCCGCAGGCCCTGGTCGTCCTCGGCGACGGCGTCCAGGGTGAACGCGGTGGCCGGCGGCAGCGGGCCGTCCGGGGTCCAGCCGGTGCCGTCGGCGAGGAGCGTGCCGGGGACCTCGGTGCCCCGGGTGTCGGCCAGCCGGACGGAGACCAGCCGGCCCTGGGCGACCGTCACCCGGACCGGGCCCTCGGGCGGCAGGTTCTGGGCGTCGTCGGCGGGCACCACGGTGATCGTCGCCCGGGAGGCCGGCGGCGGACCGGCCGGCCCGCTCGCCGCGGCGTCCCCGCTCGCGCCCTCCGGCACGCCGCCACCGATGGCGCACCCGGCCAGCACCGCCAGGCAGCAGCCCAGCGCCGCCAGCCGCCGTACCCACATCCGGGGCCTCCCGCCCTCTCCGTCCGACACCCCCCACAACGAGGCCGCTCCGCCCAGGACACGCCGCCCCCGCCCGCGGGGCGGCAGGCCTGCGGGGCCCGCTCCGCGGGTGGGGTTCCGGGGCGCCATCTGCCGGTAAGACGGTGTTCAGCCGCTTCCGTCCGGCGCGAACAGGGAATGAGAGACCGCACGGGGTCCGGGACACCCCGTCAGGGAGGGCACCGCCATGGCGTCAGGGCAGGAGTCGGCGACCGCCGTACGTGCGCAGCCCGGCGGCGCGGTGCCGTGGCCGGGAAGCCGGCGGCCGCTCGGCGCCCGCTTCCACCCCGGGCCGGACGGCCGCCCCGGCACCAACTTCGCGCTCTGGGCCGCCGGCGCCGAGGCCGTCGACCTCTGCCTGTTCGACGACGACGGCCACGAGACCCGTCTGCGCCTCGCCGAGCAGGACGCCCAGACCTGGCACGGCTTCGTCCCCGGCGTGCTCCCCGGCACCCGCTACGGCTACCGCGTGCACGGCCGCTGGGACCCGTGGACCGGCGCCCGGTGGAACCCGGCCAAGCTGCTGCTCGACCCCTACGCCCGCGCCGTCGACGGCGCCTACACCTCCCACGACGCCACCTGCGCCGCCGTCCGCGGCTGGCCCGAGGCGGACGTCGCCGACACCGTCCGGGACAACCGCGACTCGGCCCCGTACGTGCCCCGGTCCGTCGTCGTCCGGGACGACGACGACTGGTCCGACGACCACCGCCCCAAGACCCCCTGGGCCGAGACAGTCCTCTACGAGCTGCACGTGCGCGGTTTCACCCTCCGTCACCCCGGCGTCCCGCCCGCCCTGCGCGGCACCTACGCCGGTCTGGCCCACCCCGCCGCGGTCGCCCACCTCACCGGGCTCGGCGTCACCGCGGTCGAGCTGCTCCCCGTCCACCACCACGTCAGCGAGGACCACCTCCAGGCCCGCGGCCTGGTCAACTACTGGGGCTACAACACCGTCGGCTACTTCGCCCCGCACGCCGGTTACTCCTCCTCCGGCTCGCGCGGCGGCCAGGTCGGCGAGTTCAAGCGGATGGTCCGCGCGCTGCACGCCGCCGGCATCGAGGTGATCCTCGACGTCGTGTACAACCACACCGCCGAGGGCTCCGAGCTGGGCCCCTCGCTGTTCCTGCGCGGGATCGACAACGCCGGCCACTACCGCCTGCCGCCCAACCGCCCGCGCGGCTACGCCGACTACACCGGCTGCGGCAACACCCTGGACACCCGCCGCCCGCAGGTGATCCGGCTGATCACCGACTCGCTGCGCTACTGGGTGCACGAGATGGGCGTGGACGGCTTCCGCTTCGACCTCGCCACCGCCCTGGCCCGCGGCGACGGCGGCGACGTCACCATGGACCACCCGCTGCTCGCCGCCATCGCCCAGGACCCGCTGCTCAACCGGGTGAAGCTGATCGCCGAGCCCTGGGACGTCGGGCCGGGCGGCTACCGGGTGGGCGGCTTCCCGCCGCCGTGGGCGGAGTGGAACGACCGCTACCGCGACACCGTGCGCGACTTCTGGCGCGGCGCCCGCCCCGACGTCCGGGAGCTCGGCTACCGCCTCTCCGGCTCCTCCGACCTCTTCCAGCACGCCGGACGCCGCCCGTACGCCTCCGTCAACCACGTCACCGCGCACGACGGCTTCACCCTGCGCGACCTCGTCTCCTACGACCGCAAGCACAACGAGGCCAACGGCGAGGCCAACCGGGACGGCACCGACGACAACCGCTCCTGGAACCACGGCGCCGAGGGCGAGAGCGCCGGCCCCGCCGTCGCCGCCCTGCGCCGCCGCCAGCTGCGCAACCTCCTCGCCACCCTGCTGCTCTCCGCCGGCGTGCCGATGCTCACCGCCGGGGACGAGTTCGGCCGCACCCAGGGCGGCAACAACAACGCCTACTGCCAGGACAACGAGGTGAGCTGGCTGGACTGGTCGCTGCTGGACGACCCGGCCTGGCGCGACCTGCGCGCGTTCACCGCCGCCCTGGTCCGGCTCCGCCGCCGCCACCCGGTGCTCCGGCAGCGGGCGTTCTTCTCCGGCCGGGCCCCCGCACCGGGGGGCCGGCCCGATCTGGTCTGGTTCACCCCGCTTGGCCGGGACATGACCGAGACCGACTGGTTTACGCCGTCCGCATCGCTGGGCATGCTCCTGTCGGGAACCGCGATGTCCGAACGCGACGCGTACGGTCGTCCGGTGGTCGACGACAGCTTCCTGCTGCTCCTCAACGCGGGTGCGCGCCCCCTTCCGTTCGTCCTGCCGGGTGCCCCCTGGACGGCCGACGGAACCCGTTTCGAGGCGGTCGTGGACACCTCCGCCGAGGACGGCGCCGGCCCCACCGGTCTACACCTCCCGAGCGACACCGTGCTGCTCACCGGCCGCTCGCTGCGACTTTTCCGGGCGACACCCTGATCCGGCCGCGCACTTGGCCGGTAATCGACGGTGCGTTCGATATGCGGCTGAGCGATAGGGAGTATCCGGCCTATTCTCGCCACGATGGCCAAGAACCCAGTCCTTGACACAGCCACCGATTCCGTCGCAGTGCCCGGCACCGCGCCTCCCGCGCCCCGCCGTTCGACTGTGCGATCCCTCCTCCGGCTGTGGCCCTACGTCCGTCCGGTCCGCACGCGCCTGGCCGTCTCGGTGGCCGCCGCGCTGCTCGCCTCCCTCAGCACTCTGCTCGTCCCGATCGTCCTCGGCAGGATCGTCGACGGCCCGATCGCCGAGCACGACCTCGAAGCCCTCTGGCCCCTCGCGGCCCTCCTGCTCCTGCTCGGCCTCTCCGAAGCCGCCTTCTTCCACGCCCGCCGCGTCGTGCTGGCCCGGCCGCTGGCCGAGGTCGAGACCGCGATGCGCGGAGAGTTCTTCGGCAAGCTGCAACGCCTGCCGGTCTCCTTCCACGACCGTTGGGGCTCCGGCCAGTTACTCTCGCGGGCGATGTCCGATCTGCATGTCATGCGGACGTTCCTGTCGTTCCCGCTGATCTTCCTCGTCGTCAACACGCTGACCTTCCTGGCCGGCATCGCGCTGATGTTCACCCAGGACTGGCGGCTCGCCCTCATCACCCTCGGCCCCGCCCTCCCGCTCTTCCTGCTCACCCGCCGCTTCGAGTCCCGCTACTCCCTGGCCACCCGCCTGACGCAGGACCGCAACGGCGACCTCACCACCCTCGTCGAGGAGTCCGTCCTCGGCATCCGGATCCTCAAGGCCTTCGGCCGCCACCGCTCGATGGCCGAGCGGTTCCACGAGCAGTCCGCCGTGCTCCGCCGCACCGAGCTGGACAAGGCCGGCATGCTCGCCAACCTCTGGTCGATCGTCATCGGCCTGCCCGAACTCGCGCTCGGCTGCGCCCTCGCGGTCGGCGCCTACCTGGTCGCGCACGACGAGCTGAGCGCCGGCGCCCTCGTCGCCTTCCTCTCGACCGCGCTGACCGTGCGCTGGCCGATCGAGTCGCTCGGCTGGCTGATGGCCTACTCCAACGAGGCCGCCACGGCCACCGACCGCTTCTTCGAGGTGCTGGACGAGCCCGACGCCGAACCGGCCGAGCCCGTCCGCCCGACCCTGACCACGGTCCCGACCCCCCGGACCGCCCCGAAGACCGTCACCACCCCCGACGGCATCCGGTTCACCGGCGTCCGCTTCCGCTACCCCGACGCCCCCGCGGGCACCCCCGACCTGCTCCGCGGAGTGGACCTGCACATCCGCAGCGGCGAGACGATGGCCCTGGTCGGCGCCACCGGCAGCGGCAAGACCACGCTGACCGCCCTGCTCCCCCGCCTCTACGAGGCCACCGCCGGCACCATCACCCTGGACGGCCGGGACATCCGCGAGCTGGACCGCTCGCGACTGCGCGAACTGGTCGCGGTCGCCTTCGAGGACCCCATCCTGTTCTCCGCCACCATCCGCGAGAACGTGCTGATGGGCACCCCGGACGCGGGCGACGACCGGATGCGCGCCGCCCTCGACACCGCCCAGGCCGGATTCGTCGACCAGCTGCCCGGGGGTGTGGACACCCCGGTCGGCGAGCAGGGCCAGGGGCTCTCCGGCGGCCAGCGCCAGCGCCTCGCACTGGCCCGCGCCGTGGTCGGCGACCCCGCCTTCCTGGTGCTCGACGACCCGCTCTCCGCGCTGGACGTGCACACCGAGGCGCTGGTCGAGCGCGCCCTGCGCCGGGTCCTCGCCTCCACCACCGCCCTGGTGATCGCCCACCGCCCGAGCACCGTGCTGCTCGCCGACCGGGTCGCCGTCCTCGCCGACGGCCGGATCGAGACGGTCGGCACCCACCAGGAACTGCTGCAGAGCTCTGCGCGCTACCGCGCACTCATGTCGGGCGAGGCCACCCTCGCCCCCGAGGGGAGCACCGCCCGATGACCACCGCCTGCGAGCCCGTCGACACCCGGACGAAGGACGTCCGCACGCAACCGGCCGGTCTGTCCGAGGACGAGCTGCCGCCCCCGCCGGCCGACGAGGAGGACATCCCCGTCCCGTCCGGCGCACCCGGCGCCCTGCTGCGCTCGCTGCTCGGCCCGCGCCGCGGCCGGATCGCCGCCGCGATGACGGTGATCCTGCTCCAGCAGGCCGCCCTGCAGTCCGGACCGCTACTGGTCGCCCTCGCGATGGACCGCGGCATCCCGGCGCTGCGCGACCACGACGCCGGCCCGCTGATCGCGGTGGTCGTCGCCTACCTGGGCTGCGCGCTGCTCGGCACGCTGTTCCAGTGGACGTTCATCAGGATCAGCGCCCGGGTCAACCAGGACGTCCTGATGGACCTGCGCGGCCGGATCTTCCGGCACACCCAGCGGCTCAGCCTGGACTTCCACGAGCGCTACACCTCGGGCCGGATCATCTCGCGCGCCACCAGCGACGTGGAGGCGCTGCGCGAACTGCTCTCCGAAGGGCTCCAGGAGCTGCTGACGGTCTCCCTGTCGGTCTGCTCCATCTCGGTGATCCTGCTGGTGCTGGACTGGCAGCTCGGCCTGGCCGCGCTGCTCGCCTTCCTGCCGCTGTGGGTGATCACCCAGTCGTTCCGGCGCCGGTCCCGCCTGGTCTACCGGCGCTCGCGCACCGCGGCGGCGTCGCTGATCGTCCGCTTCACCGAGACCATGAACGGCATCCGCCCGGTGAAGGCGTTCCGCCGCGAGCGGGCCAACGACGCCGCGTTCGACGTGGTGAACCGGCAGTCGGCCGACGCGACCGCGGACAGCCTGCTGGAGGTCGCCCGGTACGGGGGCCTGTCCCGGATGACCGCCAACATCTGGACCACCGGCGTGGTGCTGCTCGGGGCCTACCTGGTCACCGACGGCTCGACCGAGCTGGGCGTGCTGACCGCCTTCGTGCTCTACCTGCACCGGCTGTTCGAGCCGATCGACCAGCTGGCGATGTTCCTGAACAGCTACCAGTCGGCCGCCGCCGCGCTGGAGAAGATCGCCGGCCTGCTCGCCCACGAACCCACCGTGGCCGAGCCGGCGGAGCCCCGCGAGCTGCCGGCCTCGGCCGTCAAGGGCCGCGAGGTGCACTTCGAGAAGACCAGCTTCGCCTACCGCACCGGCAAGGAGGTGCTGCCGACGTTCGACCTGCTGCTGCCGGCCGGGCAGACCGTCGCCGTGGTCGGTGCGACCGGCGCCGGCAAGTCCACGGTGGCCAAGCTGCTCGCCCGGTTCTACGACCCGACCGAGGGCCGGATCACCCTGGACGGGGTGGACCTGCGCGACCTGGCCGGACCGGAGCTGCGGCGCGGGGTGGCGATGGTGACCCAGGAGTCCTTCCTGTTCTCCGGCACGGTCGCCGAGAACATCGGCATCGGGCGGCCGGACGCCACCCGCGCCGAGGTCGAGGAGGCCGCCCGGGCGATCGGCGCACACGCCTTCATCGCCGAGCTGCCGGACGGCTACGACACCGACGTGCGCAAGCGCGGCGGGCGGATCTCGGCGGGCCAGCGGCAGCTGGTCGCCTTCGCCCGCGCGCTGCTCGCCGACCCGGCGGTGCTGATCCTGGACGAGGCCACCAGCTCGCTGGACGTGCCCGGTGAGCGGGCCGTGCAGCAGGCGATGCGGACGGTGCTGGCCGGACGGACGGCCGTGATCATCGCCCACCGGCTGTCCACCGTGGAGATCGCGGACCGGGTGCTGGTGATGGACCAGGGCCGGATCGTCGAGGACGGCACCCCGCGCGAGCTGATCGACGGGGCCGGACGCTTCGCCCAGCTGCACCAGGCCTGGCGGGACAGCCTGGTCTGACCCCGACACACCCCATGTAAGAGACCCTAGGCCCTTTCGTCCATTACCGAAAGGGCCTAGGGTCGTTCCCGGGGCGGACCGCCCCCCGGCCCACGAGAGGAGCGACCATGGTCGACCGTCACCACTGGGAGCAGTGGCAGCGCAGCTGGGACCGCCAGCAGGAGTGGTACCTGCCCGACCGCGAGGAACGGTTCCGGGTGATGCTCGACGTCGTCGAGGCGGTGACCGGGCCCGCGCCGCGCGTCCTCGACCTCGCCTGCGGCACCGCCAGCATCACCGAGCGCCTGCTCGCCCGGCTGCCCGGCGCCACCGCCGTCGGCGTGGACCAGGACCCGGCGCTGATGACCATCGCCCGCGGCGTCCTCGGCGACGACGAGCGGTTCACCCTGGTCACCGCCGACCTGAAGGACCCGCGGTGGGCCGACGCCCTGCCGCCCGGCCCGTTCGACGCGGTGGTGACCGCCACCGCGCTGCACTGGCTGCCCGGCACGGCCCTGGTCCGGCTCTTCGGCGACCTGGCCGGCCTGGTCCGCCCCGGCGGGGTGTTCCTCAACGCCGACCACATGCCCGACCCGGCCGTCCCGCTGCTCAACGCCGCCGAACGCGCCCTGCGGCACGGCCGGCAGGAGCGCGAGAAGGCCGAGGGCGTCCTGGACTGGGAGAGCTGGTGGCTCGCCGCCGCGGCCGACCCGCTGCTCGCCGAGCAGGTGGCCGTCCGCAACCGGATGTACGGCTCGCACGGCGACGGCGAGTCGCACCCGGCCGGCTGGCACGTCGAGCGGCTGCGGGAGGCCGGCTTCGCCGAGGCCGGGGTGGCCTGGCGCTCGGTCACCGACGCCCTGGTGGCCGCCGTCCGCTGAACACGTGCGGGAGGGGCGCCGGCCCGCGCCGGCCCCCTCCCGCACTCCGCTCAGCGCAGCAGCCCGGCGTCCATCCCCGCCACCTCGGCCGGGAGCGCCACCAGGCCCAGCTCGGCGGGCGAGGCCAGCCGGGGATGGGCCGGCAGCACCCGGACGGTGTAGCCGAACGGTCCGGTGCGGCCGAGCTCCAGGGAGCCCTCGTACCTGGTCCGCCCGTCGAGGTCGGGCCCGCCGACCGGCTTGAGCGCGAGCACGCCGGCGTCGGAGATCCGGTCCGACTCGTCGACCCGGCCGGAGACCACCTGCACCTCGACGTCGGCCGGCTCCAGGGGGCCGAGCGCCACCTGCACCCGCAGCGCCAGCGCGCTGCCCAGCTCCTGCGCCTCGTCCGGACAGTCCGCCTCGACGTGCTCCACCCGGACGACCGGCCAGGCCTCGCGCACCCGGGCCTTCCACGCGGCCAGCTCGTGGGCGGCCCGGAAGGCGCCCGTCCCCGCCAGCTCGCGTTGGGCCAGCGCGGCCGGGGCGTAGAGCCGTTCGACGTACTCGCGGACCATCCGCCCGGCCAGCACCTTGGGCCCGAGGGTGACCAGGGTGTGCCGGACCATCGCGATCCACCGGTGGGGCAGGCCGTCCGAGCCCCGGTCGTAGAACCGGGTGGCCACCTGGTCCTCGATCAGGTCGTAGAGCGCGGCCGCCTCGATGTCGTCGCGCCGCTCGGCCTCCCGGCTGTCCGGGTCGAGCACGCCCTCGCCGGTGTCGGCGGTGGGGATCGCCCAGCCGTTCTGGCCGTCGAACCACTCGTCCCACCAGCCGTCCAGCACCGACAGGTTCAGGCAGCCGTTCAGGGCGGCCTTCATGCCGGAGGTGCCGCAGGCCTCCAGCGGGCGCAGCGGGTTGTTCAGCCAGACGTCGCAGCCCGGGTAGAGGTGCTGGGCCATCGCCATGTCGTAGTCCGGCAGGAAGACGATCCGGTGCCGGACGGCCGGGTCGTCGGCGAAGGCGACCATCTGCTGGATCAGCCGCTTGCCGCCGTCGTCGGCCGGGTGGGCCTTGCCGGCGACCACGATCTGCACCGGCCGGGTCGGGTGCAGCAGCAGGGCGCGCAGCCGCTGCTGGTCGCGGAGCATCAGGGTGAGCCGCTTGTAGGACGGCACCCGGCGGGCGAAGCCGATGGTGAGCACGTCCGGGTCGAGCACCGAGGAGACCCAGCCGAGTTCGGCCTCGCCGGCGCCGCGCTGGCGCCAGGAGGCGCGCAGCCGGTCGCGGACCTCGTCGACCAGCTGGGCGCGCAGGGTGCGGCGCAGGTCCCAGACCTCGCTGTTGCCGATCCTCTCCAGCCCCGTCCAGCGCTGGGTCCCGCCGGTGGTCATGGCCTCCTCGGCGCGGTCGGCGCCGAGCTCGGCGGCGCCGAGCCGCACCACGGCCGGGTCGATCCAGGTGGCGGCGTGCACGCCGTTGGTGACCGAGGTGATCGGGACGTCGGCGGCGTCGAAGCCCGGCCAGAGGCCGTTGAACATCGAGCGGCTGACCTCGCCGTGCAGGGTGGAGACGCCGTTGGCGCGCTGGGCGAGCCGCAGGCCCATCGCGGCCATGTTGAACAGCTTGGGGTCGCCGCCGCGCCAGGTCTCGGCGCCGAGCGCGAGCACCTGGTCGACCGGGACGCCGGGCAGCGCGGTGTCGCCGCCGAAGTGCCGGGCGACCAGCTCCCGGTCGAACCGGTCGATGCCGGCCGGGACGGGCGTGTGGGTGGTGAACAGGGTGCCGGCCCGGACCGCCTCCAGGGCGGCGGGGAAGTCGAGGCCGGCGTCCGCGACCAGTTCGCGGATCCGCTCGACGCCGAGGAAGCCGGCGTGGCCCTCGTTGGTGTGGAAGACCTCGGGGGCGGGGTGGCCGGTGAGCCGCTGGTAGGCGCGCACCGCCCGGACGCCGCCGATGCCGAGCAGCATCTCCTGGAGCAGCCGGTGCTCGCTGCCGCCGCCGTAGAGGCGGTCGGTGACGTCGCGCTCGGCCGGCGAGTTGGCCTCGATGCCGGAGTCGAGCAGCAGCAGCGGGACGCGCCCGACCTGGGCCTTCCAGATGTGCGCGGCGAGGGTGCGTCCGCCGGGCAGGGCGAGGTCGACCCGGCTGGGGGTGCCGTCACCCTCGCGGAGCAGGGTGACGGCGAGCTCGTCCGGGTCCAGCAGGGGGTAGCGCTCCTGCTGCCAGCCGTCCCGGTCGAGGGACTGCCGGAAGTAGCCGTGCCGGTAGAAGAGGCCGACGCCGATGACCGGGACGCCGAGGTCGCTGGCGGCCTTGAGGTGGTCGCCGGCCAGGATGCCGAGGCCCCCGGAGTACTGGGGCAGCGCGGCGGCGATGCCGTACTCGGGCGAGAAGTAGGCGATGGCGGCGGGCAGCGGGGCGGCGGCCTGCTGCCCGGCGCCCTGGTACCAGCGCGGGCCGGCCAGGTACTCCCGCAGGTCGTCGGCGAGGTCGCCGAGCCGGCGCAGGAAGCGGCGGTCGGCGGCGAGCGCGGCGAGCCGGGCGGCGGGGACCTCCCCGAGCAGCCGCACCGGGTCCTCGCCCGTCGCGGCCCAGACGTCCGGGTCCACGGACCGGAAGAGGTCCCGGGTCTCGGGGTGCCAGGACCAGCGCAGGTTGAGGGCCAGCTCGTGCAACGGCTGGAGTTGTTCGGGCAGGACGGTGCGGACGGTGAATCTGCGGATTGCCTTCACGGCGTGAAGCGTAGCCTCGGCGGATGGCATGATGGTGCGTCAGTTGGGCTATTCGGCATCCGTTCGGCCTATTGATGAGATCGCATTCGGCGCATTGGTCTGCACGGGGGGCGCGCGAGGCGCACTTTACGCAGGGCCGCGCCACCAATACGTGAACACCGCGGAACCGCTCCATTTCCGCCGGCGGACCCGCGCCCGATCGTCTCTGGAACTCCTGCCGTACCGCTGCGGGATCGGGGTCACCAGTGCGAGGATGAAGCACGGTCGTCGATGCTGCGGGGTGTGCGGAGACGGGTGGCGTTCCCCCGCGAAGCAGCACGTCCGAAACCTTTTCGCATTGACCGTTCCTCATCCTGATTGGTCCATTCGGCGCCCATCGAGGGCCGCCGCGTGTCCTCGTCCCGGCCCTGCTCGTTCACGGGTGGGCTGGGTCGTCCGGAGGCGCGCCCGCGGAGGCGTGCGCCGGAACGCGCGCGGGCTCTCGGGCTCTCCGTCACGGGCCGAGCGGGAGCGGGGCAGGTTGCCCGGAACGGCGGCGCGGGCAGGCTTCCGGTCGCACGTCCTCCCCACCCAGCAGTCCTCCCGGTACTCCCCTGGCCGTGCCGGCCCGCGGGAGCTGCCGCCGATCTCGGGCAGGAGTTTGGCATGCACGGCGACACGCGGGACCAGTCCACACCGGTGGCCGACACCCTCGACGCAGCGGTCGCGGAATCCGCCGGACGGATGGATTCTGACACTCGGACAGACGCGGCGATGCCGGGGCCCCGGGGTGCCGGGGCTATCCGTACGGAGCGACCGGACGAACCGGCCCGGCAACCCGGGGCCGGGGAGGGCCGGACCGCACCGGGACCGGACCGGGCCGAGGCCCCGCGCAAGCGCACCACCACCCGCCGCAGCGCGAACGCCGCCGACCCCGCCGCGGCACGGCCCGCGGCCGGGCGCGCCCGCGCCAAGCCCGCCGCCCCCCGCAAGACCGCCCGCCCGACGACAGAGAGCGACACCGTGATCGGCCGCATCCCCGTCCTGGACGTCAGCCCCCTCGTAGACGCCGGCCGCCGCCCGGCCAAGGCCGTGGTGGGCGAGACCTTCCTGGTCAGCGCGACCGTGTTCCGCGAGGGCCACGACGCGGTGAACGCCAATGTCGTGCTGCGCGACCCGCGCGGGCGCAGCGGCCCCTGGACGCCGATGCGCGAGCTGGCCGAGGGCACCGACCGGTGGGGCGCGTACGTCACCCCGACCGCCCCGGGCCGCTGGTCGTACCTGGTGGAGGCGTGGTCCGACCCGCTGGCCACCTGGCGCCGGGCCGCCGCGGTCAAGCTGCCGGCCGGGATCGACACGGCGCTCGTCCTGGAGGAGGGCGCCCAGCTGCTGGAGCGCGCCGCCGCCGGGGTGCCCAAGAAGGACGGCCGGGCGGTGGTGCTGGCCGCCGCCGAGGCGCTGCGCGACCCGGGCCTGCCGCCGCTGTCCCGGCTGGCCGCCGCGCTCGCCCCGGAGGTGCTGGAGCTGCTCGGCCGCTTCCCGCTGCGCGAGCTGGTGAGCGCCTCCCGGCCGGCGCCGCTCCAGGTGGACCGGGAGCGGGCACTGTTCGGCTCCTGGTACGAGTTCTTCCCCCGTTCGGAGGGCGCGGTGGTCGACCCGGCCGGGGTGGAGCCGCCCCGCTCGGGCACCCTGCGGACCGCCGCCGAGCGGCTGCCGGCGATCGCCGCGATGGGCTTCGACGTGGTCTACCTGCCCCCGGTCCACCCGATCGGGCGAGCCTTCCGCAAGGGTCCGGACAACACCCTGACGGCCGGTCCGCACGACGTCGGCTCGCCCTGGGCGATCGGCTCGCCGGAGGGGGGCCACGACGCCGTCCACCCGGACCTCGGCACCATCGAGGACTTCGACCACTTCGTGACCGAGGCCGGCGCGCTGCACCTGGAGGTGGCGCTGGACTTCGCGCTCCAGTGCTCGCCGGACCACCCGTGGGTGAACAAGCACCCGGAATGGTTCAGCCACCGCGCGGACGGCACCATCGCGTACGCCGAAAATCCGCCGAAAAAATATCAGGATATTTATCCGATCAACTTCGACCAGGACATGGACGGAATCGTCAAGGAGACGATCCGGGTCCTCCGGTTCTGGATGGCGCACGGCGTACGGATCTTCCGGGTCGACAACCCGCACACCAAACCGGTGGTCTTCTGGGAGCGGGTGCTCGCCGACATCGCCCGCACCGACCCGGACGTCCTCTTCCTCGCCGAGGCCTTCACCCGCCCCGCGATGATGCACACCCTGGGGAAGATCGGGTTCCACCAGTCGTACACGTACTTCACCTGGCGCACCGGCAAGGCGGAACTCACCGAGTACCTCACCGAGCTGACCGGCGAGGCGGCCGCCCACATGCGGCCCAACCTCTTCGCCAACACCCCGGACATCCTGCACGCCTTCCTCCAGCACGGCGGCCCGGCCGCCTTCGCGATCCGCGCCGTGCTGGCCGCCACCCTCTCCCCCAGCTACGGCGTGTACGCCGGCTACGAGCTCTACGAGAACGAGCCGGCCCACCCTGGATCCGAGGAGTACCTCCACTCGGAGAAGTACGAACTGCGCCCCCGGGACTGGAGCCGCACCGACACCCTCGCCCCGCTGCTCACCGTCCTGAACCGGCTGCGCCGCCGTCACCCGGCCCTCCAGCAGCTGCGTTCGCTGCGCTTCCACCCCACCGACAACGACCAGGTGCTCGCCTACTCCAAGACCGCCCTGACTCCCGACGGCCTCACCGACCACCTCATCACCGTGGTCAACCTGGATCCCCATCACGCCCAGGAGGCCACCGTCACCCTGGACGGGGACGGGCCCTTCGCGGTCCACGACGAGCTCACCGGTGCCGCCTACACGTGGGGCCGGCACAACTACGTCCGGCTCGACCCCTCAGCCGAGCCGGCCCACCTCCTCACGGTTCGGAGGAACCCAGCGTGACAGTGAACGAGCCCGTCCCCGACACCTTCCCCGAGACCTCCGAGAAGAACTTGGACCCGGAGTGGTTCAAGCGTGCGGTCTTCTACGAGGTGCTGGTGCGGTCCTTCCAGGACAGCAACGGCGACGGGGTCGGGGACCTCAAGGGGCTCACGTCCAAACTCGACTACCTGCAGTGGCTCGGCGTCGACTGCCTCTGGCTGCCGCCGTTCTTCGCCTCCCCCCTGCGCGACGGCGGGTACGACGTCTCCGACTACAAGGCCGTGCTGCCGGAGTTCGGCGACCTCGCCGACTTCATGGAGTTCGTGGACGCCGCGCACGCCCGCGGCATGCGGGTGATCATCGACTTCGTCATGAACCACACCAGCGACCAGCACCCGTGGTTCCAGGCCTCCCGGGAGGATCCGGACGGCCCGTACGGCGACTTCTACATGTGGGCCGACGACGACAAGCAGTACCCCGACGCCCGGATCATCTTCGTCGACACCGAGACCTCCAACTGGACGTACGACCCGGTGCGCAAGCAGTACTTCTGGCACCGGTTCTTCTCCCACCAGCCGGACCTCAACTACGACAACCCGCGGGTCCAGGACGAGATGATCGCGGGCCTGCGGTTCTGGCTGGACCTCGGCATCGACGGGTTCCGGCTGGACGCGGTGCCGTACCTGTTCGCCCGGGAGGGCACCAACTGCGAGAACCTCCCGGAGACCCACGAGTTCCTCCAGCGGGTCCGCAAGGAGATCGACGCCAACTACCCGGACACCGTGCTGCTCGCCGAGGCCAACCAGTGGCCGGAGGACGTCGTCGACTACTTCGGCGACTTCGCCTCCGGCGGCGACGAGTGCCACATGGCGTTCCACTTCCCGGTGATGCCGCGGATCTTCATGGCGGTCCGCCGGGAGTCCCGCTACCCCGTCTCGGAGATCCTCGCCAAGACGCCCAACATCCCGCACGGCTGCCAGTGGGGCATCTTCCTGCGCAACCACGACGAGCTGACCCTGGAGATGGTCACCGACGAGGAGCGCGACTACATGTACGCCGAGTACGCCAAGGACCCGCGGATGCGCGCCAACGTGGGCATCCGCCGGCGGCTCGCCCCGCTGCTGGAGAACGACCGCAACCAGATCGAGCTCTTCACCGCCCTGCTGCTCTCCCTGCCCGGCTCGCCGGTGCTCTACTACGGGGACGAGATCGGCATGGGGGACAACATCTGGCTGGGCGACCGCGACGGCGTCCGGACCCCGATGCAGTGGACCCCGGACCGCAACGCGGGTTTCTCCTCCGCCGACCCGGGCAGGCTCAGTCTGCCGCCCATCATGGATCCGGTGTACGGCTATCAGGTGACCAACGTCGAGGCGCAGCAGAGCAGTTCGAGTTCGCTGCTGCACTGGACGCGTCGCATGATCGAGATCCGCAAGCTCAACCCGGCGTTCGGCCTCGGCAGCTACACCGAACTGCCCTCCAGCAACCCCGCGGTGCTGGCCTTCGTGCGCGAGCACGAAGGGGACCTGGTCATGTGCGTGAACAACTTCTCCCGCTTCGCGCAGCCGACCGAACTGGACCTGAGGCAGTACGGCGGGCGGTATCCGGTCGAGCTGATCGGCGGGGTGCGCTTCCCCTCGATCGGCGAGTGGCCGTACCTGCTCACCCTCGCCGGCCACGGCTTCTACTGGTTCCAGCTCCGCAGGCCCTCCAGGCTGAGCGGAACCAGGCGGTCGAAGTAACGATCCGGCACCCGTCGCAGGCCCCACCGAAGCCTCCGGGGGCGCGAGTTCGCACCCCGCGCCCCCGGTCGTCTCTGCACCACCGCGTACGGAGAACAGCCCAACGGCCACCCACACGAAGGCGTGACACCCGGGCCCACCGCTCGCGTGCCGCCGCCGCCGCGCCGCCGCAATCCGGAAGACTGACGGACCCGGCCAGACCCGTCGGGCGGTCCGCCCAGCTCTTCCGGGGAAAGGGAGTCATGTCCGAAACCTCCCGTTCGCAAGCCCCCCTGCACCGTGACGCCCCCGCCGGCCCCGCCGCGGCGGCCGTCACACGGGGCACCGGGGTCCGGAGGACCGCCCTGGGGGTCAGCGAACTCGTCCAGGCGGCGCTGCCGCTGATCGCCGAGTGGCTCCCCACCCAGCGCTGGTACGCCGGGAAGGGCCGGCCGATCACCGGCCTCACCCCGCTGGTCGGCACCCCCCTGCAGGTCGGCGACCCCGCCCTGCTGCACCTGCTGCTCCGGGTCGAGCACGCCGCCACCGCCGGCGCGCCGCACGGCGACCTGTACCAACTGCTGCTCGGCATCCGCTCGCAGGGCCCGGCCGGCATCGAGCCGGCCGCCGTCCTCGGCCGGCTCACCCAGGGCCCGTACGACGGGGCGGCGCTCTACGACGCGGTGCACGACCCGGAGCTCACCGGGCGGCTGCTGGAGCACCTGGCCACCGGCGACCGGTTCGGCTCGCTGTCCTTCCGCCGCACCCCCGGCTCCGGGCTCCCCACCAACCTGCCCGGCCGCGCCTCCACCGCCGAGCAGTCCAACAGCTCGGTCATTTACGGCACCTCGTACATCCTCAAGCTGTTCCGCCGCGTCCACCCCGGCACCAACCCCGACCTCGAACTGTCGCTCGCGCTCTCCCGGGCCGGCTCGACCCGCATCCCCCGGGTCGCCGCCTGGTTCGAGAGCCGCCTGGAGCGCGCCGAGCCGGCCACCCTCGGGCTGCTCCAGCGCTACCTCCCCGAGGCCGAGGACGGCTGGGAGCTCGCCCTCGACCAGGTCGGCCGGCTGAAGGGCGACCCGTCGCCGGGCAACTTCGCGATCGAGGCGCACCGGCTCGGCCGGGCCACCGCCGAGGTGCACCGGGTGCTCGCCCGCTCGATGCCGGTCGCCCGGCTGGACCGCACCCAGACCCGGGAGCTGGCCACCGCGATGGCCGACCGGCTGGACAGCGCGGTCGCCGCCGTCCCGGGGCTGATGCGCTACCGGGGCGCGCTGCGCTCGGCCTTCCGGCAGATGGCCGACGCCCACCCGGACGGCCTGCCGGTCCAGCGGATCCACGGCGACCTGCACCTCGGCCAGGCGATGCGCACCCCGCACGGCTGGGTGCTGCTGGACTTCGAGGGCGAGCCCGCCAAGTCGGTCGCCGAACGGCGCGAACCGCAGACCGCGCTGCGGGACGTCGCCGCGATGCTCCGCTCCTTCGACTACGCCGCCGCCCACCTGCTGGCCGGCGGGCCGCCCGACCCGGAGCTGGCGCACCTGGCCGCCGCCTGGGCGCAGCGCAACCGCACCGCCTTCTGCGCCGGCTACACGGCGGGCGGCGGCACCGACCCGGCCGCCTCGCCGGAGCTGATGCGCGCGCTGGAGATCGACAAGGCGGTGTACGAGGTGGTGTACGAGGCCCGGCACCGGCCGAGCTGGCTGCCGATCCCGCTGGCCGCGATCAACCGGCTGGCGCTCACCGTCTGACGTCCCCCGTTCCGCCGCCCCGCTCCAGAGAGGTCCCCGACGTGACGCCGCTCGACCCGCCAGGCCGCACCACCCGCTCCGTGCCGGCCACCTTCCTGGCCGGCCCGGACTCCCCGAAGAGTGAGCCCGCGACCGTCCGGCGGGCCGAGCCGGCGCCCGCCGCGTCCGACCCGGCCGGGCCCGCCGACCCGGACCCGCTTCCCGCCGCCGCCCCCGGCCCGGTCCCCGCCGGGGCGCTGCGGCTGCCCGAGGCACCGCTGCCGCCCGGCGAGGTGGACCGGCTGGTGCGCGGCCAGCACCACGACCCGCACTCCCTGCTCGGCGCCCACCCGGTGCACGGCGGCACCGCGATCCGGGTGCTGCGCCCGTTCGCCGAGCGGGTGGTGGTGGAGACCGGGCAGGGCCCCGTCGAGCTCACCCACCAGCAGGGCGGCCTGTTCACCGGCCTGCTGGCCGCCCCGCAGGCCCCCGACTACCGGCTGCTGGTCGGCTACCCCGGTGGCGAACCGATCCGCCAGCACGACGGCTACCGCACCCCGCCCACCCTCGGCGAACTCGACCTGCACCTCATCTCCGAGGGCCGGCACGAGCAGCTCTGGCGCGCCCTCGGCTCGCACCTGCGCACCGTGGACGGCGTGCCCGGCACGGCCTTCGCCGTCTGGGCGCCGAACGCCGTCGGCGTCCGGCTGATCGGCGACTTCAACCACTGGGACGGCACCGGCCACCCGATGCGCTCGCTCGGCTCCTCCGGCGTCTGGGAGCTGTTCGTCCCGGACCTCGGCGAGGGCGCGCAGTACAAGTACGAGATCCACACCCGGCAGGGCTGGGTGCTGGACAAGGCCGACCCGCTCGCCCGCGCCGCACAGGTCCCCCCCGGCACCGCCTCGGTCGTCACCGCCTCCACCCACCGCTGGCAGGACGGCGAGTGGATGGCCCGCCGGGCGCGCACCGCGCACCACCGCGCCCCGATGTCGGTGTACGAGCTGCACCTGCCGTCCTGGCGCCCCGACCTCACCAGCTACCGCGCCATCGCCGCCGAGCTCCCGCGGTACCTCAAGGAGCTGGACTTCACCCACGTGGAGTTCATGCCGGTCATGGAGCACCCGTTCGGCGGCTCCTGGGGCTACCAGGTGTCCGGCTACTACGCCCCCACCGCCCGGCTCGGCGGCCCGGACGACTTCCGCTTCCTGGTCGACACCCTGCACCAGCACGGCATCGGCGTCATCGTCGACTGGGTGCCCGCGCACTTCCCCAAGGACGACTTCGCGCTCGCCCGCTTCGACGGCGAGCCGCTGTACGAGCCGGCCGACCCGCAGCGCGCCGAGCACCCCGACTGGGGCACCCTGGAGTTCGACTACGGCCGGGTCGAGGTGCGCAACTTCCTGGTCGCCAACGCGGTCTACTGGTGCGAGGAGTTCCACGTCGACGGCCTGCGGGTGGACGCCGTGGCCTCGATGCTCTACCTCGACTACTCGCGCGACAGCGGCGACTGGACCCCCAACCGGTACGGCGGGCGGGAGAACCTCGACGCGGCCGCCTTCCTTCAGGAGATGAACGCCACCGTCTACCGGCGCTGCCCCGGCGTGATCACCGTCGCCGAGGAGTCCACCGCCTGGGACGGCGTCACCCGGCCCACCGACCAGGGCGGCCTCGGCTTCGGCCTCAAGTGGAACATGGGCTGGATGCACGACTCCCTGGTCTACATGAGCAAGGACCCGGTGCACCGCAAGTACCACCACAACGAGATCACCTTCTCGATGGTGTACGCCTACTCGGAGAACTACATCCTGCCGATCTCGCACGACGAGGTGGTGCACGGCAAGCAGGCGCTGGTCGCCAAGATGCCCGGCGACTGGTGGCAGCAGCGTGCCAACCACCGCGCCTACCTGGGCTTCATGTGGGCCCACCCGGGCAAGCAACTGCTCTTCATGGGGCAGGAGTTCGCGCAGGGCGCGGAGTGGCACCACGAGCAGGGCCCGCAGTGGTGGGTGCTCGACGAGCAGTGGCCGGCCCACCAGGAGCACCGGGGCGTGCGCCGGCTGGTCGGCGACCTCAACCGGTGCTACCTCGCCACCCCGGCGCTCTGGGAGCAGGACGCCACCCCGGACGGCTTCCGCTGGCTGGACGGCGGCGCCGCCGAGGACAACCTGCTCTCCTTCGTCCGGTACGCCGCCGACGGCACCCCGCTGGTCGCCGTCTGCAACTTCTCCCCCGTCGTCCGCCACGCCCACCGGGTGGGCCTGCCCGAACTGGACGGCCGCGACCAGCTCTGGGAGGAGGCCCTCAACACCGACGCCGTCGAGTACGGTGGCGGCGGAACCGCCAACTCCCGTCCGGTGAAAGCCGAATCGACACCCTGGAACGGCCAGCCCCGCAGTGCCGAACTGGTTCTCCCGCCGCTCGCGACCCTCTGGCTCCGTCCGGCGTGACGTTCTAGGCTCCCCGCCTGAGACGTCGACAGCGGGCGGGGGGCCTTCTGTGGGTTTGGTGCTGGGCTGGGGCTACGTTCTGCTGCCACTGGCCTGTTGGGCCGCGCTGGCCCGCACCCGGACGGCCGGGGTGGTGGTCGCCGTCGTCCTGGTCGCCCTGGCGGTGATCCCGGTCGGGCTGGAACGCGAGTGGTTCCACAGCCGGGCCGTCGCGGAGTCGCAGTCCGGCTACCCGCTCGTCGCCGGGCTGGTGGTCCTGCTCGGCACCCTGGCCGAGCGGCGGCGGTGCGGCCCGCGGCCCGCCCGGGGGTCCGGCCAGCCGGCCGCCGGGGCCACCATCGTGATCGCCGCCCACTCCCTGGTCGGCCTGGTCATCGGACTGCTCTACCAGCTCGCCGTCCACGAACCCTTCTCCCCCGAGCGCTCCGAGCTGTCGCTGCCGCCCGGCCTCGCCGTCGAGCACGACACCGGTCCGGACCGCAGCTGCGGCCTGCACGCCTGCCGCCGCGACCTCGTGGTGGTGAGCACCGAGGGCCTGCCGGGTGCCGAGGCGGCCCGCCGGCTGCGCGCCCGGATGACCGCCGACGGCTGGTCGCCGGGCCCGGGCGGCAGCCTGGTCCACCGGCACGGCTGGCTGCTGGACAAGCGGATCACCCAGGTCTTCCTCACCGAGCAGCCGGCCGCGGTGACCGTCCGGCTCACCGGCCCCGACCGCTCCCCGTGAGCCGCGCCCCGGGGACCTTCGGCCCCTTGCCCCCCGCCGGGCCGTTCTGCTCGCGGACGGGGGTTCACGGTGCGAAGGTATGGTCGATATGACCACTTCCTGAGACGACGGGACGGAGAGAGCCACGTGGCGCGCAGCGTGTACGTGACCGGGATCGACCGCGGGGACGGCCGGCAGGCGGTGGAGCTCGGGGTCATGGAACTGCTCACCCGCCGGGTGGACCGGGTCGGGGTGTTCCGCCCCCTGGTGCACGCCCCGTCCCCGGGGGAGGCGGGCTCCGACCACGTGGTCGAGCTGCTGCGCGCCCGGTACCGGCTGGACCTGCCGGTCACCGAGCTCTACGGCCTCACCTACGAGGAGGCCGCCGCGCTGCAGGCCGCGCAGGGGCAGGACGAGCTGGTCTCGGTGCTGGTGGACCGGTTCCACGCGCTGGAGCGGCGCTGCCAGGCGGTCCTGGTGCTGGGCACCGACTTCGCCGGCACCAACATCCCCGACGAGCTGGCCTTCAACGCCCGGCTGGCCAACGAGTTCGGCGCCGCCGTGCTGCCGGTGGTCGGCGGCCACGGCGAGGACGCCGACACGGTCGTCGCCGAGGTGCGCAACGCCCACCGCGCCTACACCGACCTCGGCTGCGAGACCCTGGCGATGATCGCCAACCGGGTCGCCCCGGCCGCCGAGCAGCCGGTCCGGCGCAAGCTCGCCGAGAAGCTGCCGATCCCCGCCTACGTGATCCCCGAGGAGCCGGCGCTGGCCGCGCCGACCGTCGCCCAGCTGGTCGACGCGACCGGCGCCGAGGTGCTGATCGGCGACGCGGCCGGCCTGGCCCGCGACGTCCGGGGCTTCGTCTTCGGCGGCGCGATGCTGCCGACCTTCCTGGACGCGCTGACCGAGGGGGCCCTGGTGGTCACCCCCGGCGACCGCGCCGACCTGGTGATCGGCGCGCTGGCCGCGCACGCCGCCGGCGCACCGCCGATCGCCGGGGTGCTGCTCACCCTCGGCCAGCACCCCGGCCCGAACGTGATGGCACTGGCCGCCCGGCTCGCCCCCGGCACCCCGGTCGCGGTCGTCCCGGAGGGCAGCTGGCTCACCGCCGCCGCGCTGACCCACCTGGAGGGCAAGCTCTCGGCGGCCAGCCCCCGGAAGGCCGAGATCGCCCTCGGCCTGTTCGAACTGCACGTGGACACCGACGAGTTGACCAAGCTGATCGACACCGGCCGGTCCGAGCGGGTGACCCCGATGATGTTCGAGCACGAGCTGCTGGAGCAGGCCAGGGCGGACCGCCGGCACGTCGTGCTGCCGGAGGGCACCGAGGAGCGGGTGCTGCGCGCCGCCGAGATCCTGCTGCGCCGCAACATCTGCGACCTCACCCTGCTCGGCGAGGCCGACGCCGTCCGCCGCAAGGCCGCGGCCCTCGGCATCGACCTGCCGGCCGAGGCCCCGGCCGGCGACCGCGCCCGGGTGCGGATCGTCGACCCGGCGACCAGTCCGCTGCGCCGCCAGTTCGCCGAGCTGTACGCGAAGCTGCGGGCGCACAAGGGCATGACCGTCGAGCTGGCCCTGGACGTGGTCACCGACGTCTCCTACTTCGGCACCCTGATGGTCCAGGAGGGCATCGCCGACGGCATGGTCTCCGGAGCGGTGCACTCCACCGCCGCCACCATCCGGCCCGCCTTCGAGGTGATCAAGACCTCGCCGGGCGCGGCCATCGTCTCCAGCGTCTTCTTCATGTGCCTCGCGGACAAGGTGCTGGTCTACGGCGACTGCGCGGTCAACCCGGACCCGGACGCCCAGCAGCTCGCCGACATCGCCATCCAGTCGGCCGCCACCGCCGCCCAGTTCGGCGTCGAGCCGCGGGTCGCGATGCTCTCCTACTCGACCGGCACCTCCGGCTCCGGCGCGGACGTCGACAAGGTCCGCAAGGCCACCGAGCTGGTGCGCGAGCTGCGCCCGGACATCCTGGTCGAGGGGCCGATCCAGTACGACGCCGCGGTGGACGCGCGCGTCGCGGCGACCAAGCTGCCGGGCTCGCCGGTGGCCGGCCGGGCGAGCGTGCTGATCTTCCCGGACCTCAACACCGGCAACAACACCTACAAGGCGGTCCAGCGTTCGGCCGGGGCGGTCGCCGTCGGCCCGGTGCTGCAGGGGCTGCGCAAGCCGGTCAACGACCTGTCGCGCGGCGCGCTGGTGCAGGACATCGTCAACACGGTGGCGATCACCGCCATCCAGTCGCAGGAGCGCGGGTCCCAGCCGCGCGGTGAAGGGGGCACGGCATGAGTGCGGGCACGCGGGTCCTGGTGCTGAACGCCGGCTCCTCGTCGGTGAAGTACCAGCTGATCGACATGCTGGACGGCGACCGGCTCGCCTCCGGGCTGGTCGAGCGGATCGGCGAGGCGGGCGGCCGGCTGCTGCACGCCCCGCGCGGCGGCGCGGAGCGGGAGACCGTCCAGGCCTTCCCCGACCACGGCGCGGCGCTCAAGGCGGTGGCCGAGGAGCTGGCCGCCGACGGGCTGGGGCTGGACTCGCCCCAGCTGGCCGCGATCGGCCACCGGGTGGTGCACGGCGGGCTGCGCTTCACCGAGCCGACCGTGATCACCGACGACGTGCTCAAGGAGATCCGCCGGCTGATCCCGGTGGCGCCGCTGCACAATCCGGCCAACATCACCGGCATCGAGGTGGCCCGGGCGCTGCGGCCGGACCTGCCGCAGGTGGCCGTCTTCGACACCGCCTTCCACGCCTCGATGCCCGAGCACGCGGCCCGGTACGCGATCGACAAGGCGGTGGCCGACGAGCACCGGGTGCGCCGCTACGGCTTCCACGGCACCTCGCACCAGTACGTCTCGCGGGCCACCGCCCGGCTGCTCGGCAAAGACCCGGCCGAGGTCAACGTGATCGTGCTGCACCTGGGCAACGGCGCCTCCGCCTCGGCGGTGAGCGGCGGCCGCTGCATGGACACCTCGATGGGCCTGACCCCCCTGGAGGGCCTGGTGATGGGCACTCGTTCGGGTGACATCGACGCGGGCGTGGTGTTCCACCTCCACCGGGTCGGCGGGCTGTCGATCGACGGCATCGACGACCTGCTGAACCGCCGCAGCGGCCTGCTGGGCCTGTGCGGCGACAACGACATGCGCGAGATCATGCGCCGCGCCGACGACGGCGACGCGGACGCGAAGCTGGCCTTCGACACGTACGTCCACCGGGTGCGCAAGTACATCGGCGGGTACTACGCGGTGCTCGGCCGGGTGGACGCGATCGCCTTCACGGCGGGCGTCGGGGAGAACGCGGCGCCGGTGCGGGCGGCCGCCACGGCCGGGCTGGAGGAGCTCGGCATCGCCGTCGACCCGGAGCTCAACTCGGTACGCTCGCGCGAGCCGAGGATCATCTCCCCCGCCCTGCTCCCCTCGGGGGGCCGTGCGCGGGTCACGGTCGCCGTCGTCCCCACCGACGAGGAGCTGGAGATCGCCCGGCAGGCCTTCGCCCTGGTGCACCAGCTGTCCGGAAACTGACCCCTCGTCGTCTCGGTCCGCGGACTCCCGGCCGGCGATTCCTCTCCATTCGCGCCGAATGCACCAATAACACGAACGGATAGACTGATCGATATGCGCCGAGCGAAAATTGTCTGCACCCTGGGTCCCGCGACGGACTCCTACGAACAGCTCAAGGCCATCGTCGAAGCGGGCATGAACGTCGCCCGACTGAACATGAGCCACGGCACCCACGCGGACCACGAGGAGCGGTACCGCAAGGTCCGCCAGGTCTCGGAGGACACCGGCAAGACCATCGGCGTTCTGGCCGACCTCCAGGGCCCCAAGATCCGTCTGGCGACCTTCGCCAACGGTCCGGTGACCGTCGACAACGGCGACGAGTTCACCATCACCACCGAGGACGTCCCCGGTGACCAGCACATCTGCGGAACCACGTACAAGGGCCTGCCGGGCGACGTCAAGCCCGGTGACCCCGTCCTGATCAACGACGGCGTCATCGCCCTGGAGGTCGTCAGCGTCGACGGCCCGCGGGTGAGGACCGTGGTCGTCGAGGGCGGCGTGCTCTCGAACAACAAGGGCATCAACCTGCCCGGCGCGGCCGTGAACGTGCCCGCCCTGTCCGAGAAGGACAAGGACGACCTGCGCTTCGCCCTGCGCCTGGGCGTCGACATGGTGGCCCTGTCCTTCGTCCGCAACGCCGCGGACATCAAGGACGTGCACGAGGTCATGGACGAGGTCGGCATCCGGGTGCCGGTCATCGCCAAGATCGAGAAGCCGCAGGCCGTCGAGGCGATGGAGGAGATCGTCCTCGCCTTCGACGCGATCATGGTGGCCCGCGGCGACCTGGCCGTCGAGTACCCGCTGGAGCGGGTGCCGCTGGTCCAGAAGCAGCTGATCACCCTGGCCCGCCGGAACGCCAAGCCGGTCATCGTCGCCACCCAGATGATGGAGTCGATGATCCACGCCTCGCGCCCGACCCGCGCCGAGGTCTCCGACGTCGCCAACGCCATCCTGGACGGCACCGACGCGGTCATGCTGTCCGCCGAGTCCAGCGTCGGCAAGTACCCGGTCGAGACCGTCCGCACCATGAGCCGGATCTGCGAGAAGGCCGAGGAGGAGCTGCTCTCCCAGGGCCTCCAGCCGCTCAACCCGGGCCGCAAGCCGCGCACCCAGGGCGGCTCCATCGCCCGCGCCGCGTGCGAGCTGGGCGACTTCCTGAACGGCAAGGCGCTGGTCGCGTTCACCAAGTCCGGTGACACCGCGCGCCGGCTCTCCCGCTACCGCTCGCCGATCCCGGTGATCGCCTTCACCCCGGACCACGCCACCCGCAACCAGCTCTCGCTGAGCTGGGGCGTCGAGGCCCATGTCACCGAGCAGGTGGAGACGACCGACGAGATGGTCGCGCAGGTCGACCGCGAGCTGCTGCGCATCAGCGAGCTGGGCGAGGGCGACACCGTGATCGTCACCGCCGGCTCGCCGCCCGGCATCCCCGGCAACACCAACATGGTCCAGGTGCACCACCTGGGCACCCGCAAGGCCTGAGGCCGCGCGGAACACGCCCGTGGGGCGGTCCCTCCGGACGGGAGGGGCCGCCCCACGGGCGTCCGGGGCCCCGGCTCAGGCGTTCCCGGGGTAGGGCAGGTCGTCGTTGTAGAGCCGCATGCCGGGGATCTTCAGGGTGCCGCCGAACTGGCCCGACTGGATCGCGGTCACCCCGGTCAGCTCGATCCACAGCGGCACCTGGAGCTGGCCGATCAGGTCGTACAGCCACTGTGGCAGCGGGCCGTCCGGGGTGAGGGTGAGCTCGCCGAGGTCGATCGGGACCGGCAGGCCCAGCACCTTGGCCAGGTGGCCGGAGAGCCGCTCCACGTACATGGTGACCGGGCCCTTGCGCATGGTCGAGACCGAGCCGGGCCCGCCCTTCACGTGGAAGGTCTTGCCGTTGCCCTGCAGCGTCGACATGTGCAGGTTCTCGATGTCGACGCTCTCCACCTCGAACTTCAGCACCCGCTTGGTGCCGGTGGGCGACCGGACGTCGACCACGCCGAGCAGGACGGCGTGGTTCAGGGCGAGCCGGGTGGTCTGCAGGGTCCAGTTCTGGTCCGGGACCAGGATCGGGTTGTCGGCCGGCTTGCCGTTCGGGGCGAGCGCCTTGGTGTCGACCAGGCAGTTCGGGTCCTTCGACGCGGTGGCCGAGGGGCTGCCGGACGCGGTCGGTTTCGCGGCGGCGGAGGGCTTCGCCGACGCGGACGGCGTGCCGGACGTCTTCGGGCCCGCCGGGGCCGTCGAGGCGGTCGGCGTGGCCGGGGCGGTCGGCGCGGTCGTCCCCGGGGTGGTCGGGGGCGTGGGCGCGGTGGTGCCGGCCGGTGTGCCCGTGGGCTCGGCGCCCGGGGCGCTCGGGGCGCTCGGGGCGGCCGTCGGGGTGACCGTCGGCGCCGGGGGCTCGGCGGTCGGGGCCGGGGCCGCGGCGCGCGCCCCGGTGGACGGGCCCGCGGTGGCGGTGGGGCTCGCCGTGCCGCCCGGGGTGACCAGGTGGGTGATGCCGCCGACGAGGTCGTCGATGAGACCGGCCCGGACGACCCCGCCGCCGTCGGTCGTGCGCGCGGCCGCCGTCGTCGCCGGTGCGGTCGCGCCCGGTTCGGGCGCGCCCGGTTCCGGTGCGGTCGTCGGGGTGGCGGCCGGGGTGGCGGCCGGATCGCCGGCCGGCGCGGGCGCCGCGGTGGCCGGGGCCCCGGGCAGCGGGACCGACGGCCCGGGGACCGGCGGCGGCAGCTCGCTCTTCGGCACCGGCGTCTCGGCCGGCGCGGGGGCCTGCGGCACGGTGTCCGGGGCGGTGGCGCACGGCTTGCCGGCGGTGGACTCGGCGATCGCCGGGTTCGGCGTGTAGGCGGCGGCCATCAGCAGCGCGGTCGGCACCGCGGCCATCGCCAGCGCCCGTCCGCGCAGCCGGACCCGCACCGGTGTGCGGGGCGCCGCGTGCCGGGGCGAGCGCTGCGCCGGGGCCTGCGGAAGCTCCTCGCGCGGCTCGCTCACCGGATCTCCTTCGGCTCGCCGGCCTGCTGCGCCGGGACGGTCCCCCCGGCGGCGGCCGGGGGCTGCTGGGCGGCGGCGGGCTCCTCGACGGCGGGGTGGTCCGCGACGGCCGCGGCGGCCGGCTCCCCGGCGGCGGTCGCGGCGAGGACGGTCGTGTCGGCGGCGGTCGCGCCGGAGGCGGTCGCGTCGGCCTCGGCCGGGTCGGCCTCCGGCAGCGGCGCCCAGGCGATCATCAGGCCGCCGCCGATCAGGCCCGGCAGGATCGACAGCCCGAAACCGCCGAGGTTGGAGACCGGGATGGAGACCAGGGTGAGCAGCGTGGTGGCGATCCCCGCGAAGACCCGGACGACCGGCTGGAACCACCCGGTCAGCCCGAGCACGACCAGCAGCACCCCGATGATCAGCGACCCCGCGCCGGCCGTGGTGGCCATCGCGATCGTCATGCCGTTCAACGACAGGTTGGCGTACGGGAAGTACATGATCGGGACGCCGGCGAGGACGGCCAGCAGCCCGCCCCAGAACGGCCGGGAGCGGCGGAAGTCACGGAACACCCGGCGCGCCCACCTCAGGGGGTTCTCGCGTTCGACGGGCCGCGGCTCGGCAAGGGTGCTGGACACGGAGCAGCTCCTCGATGGTGTGACGAGGTGAAACAGAAAGGGGGAGCCCGGGGACGGCGGCCCCGTGGCCACCGCCCCCGGCCCCCGACCCGCCGTCAGGCGGTCAGCCGGTCAACCGAGGAGCCGGCTCAGAAGCACTCGTGGCTGTCGTCGGTGTAGAGGTTGAGCTTCAGGCCGCGGAGCTTGAAGGTGCCCGCCGAGGTGGCCCACGCGGTCTGCTTCACACCGGTCAGGTCGGCGGTGTCGGCGGCCTGCGCGAAACCGGTCTTGCCGCTGGGCAGGCCGGAGCCGAGCGCGGACGTCCAGTGCTTGGTCGCCTCGCCCTTGAGGGTGGAGGCGTCCTGGCCGATGTTGATGTTGCCGAACTCGGCGTCGGCCTCCAGGGAGTCGAGGTCGATCAGCAGGTTGGCGGCGTCGACCTGACGCTCCTTCTGGTCGCTGTCGCCGGCCTCCAGGCGCAGGGTGACCTTCGGGAGCTTGAAGGGCAGCGGGATCACGTTGGGGTCGGTGACCAGCGACTGGCACAGGCCCTTGATCCGGGCGGTGTCGAAGGCCGAGACCGCGACCGGGTGGGTCGTCTTGTCGGTCTGCACGTCGATCGAGCCGAACTGCGCGAAGTTGGTGCCGTGCAGCTCCTTGGCGGAGACCTTGAACTGCTGGCCCGAGATGCTGAACGAGGCGGCCAGCGCGCTGTTCGCCAGGCCGACGCCGACGGCGGCGGTGGCCGCGAGGCTCGGCACCATCACCAGGGCGAAGCGCTTCCAGCGGGTCTTGCCGTAGGTCTTGGACATGCGTGTCCTCCTTCTGGGACGTACATCTCCGGCCCCCCGGTGGCGGGATCCGCACCGACGGGGGCCTGGGATGGGAGAGAGCTACGTCCTCGGTAGCGGAGAGCGCCGTGACGACACGGACGGTCCCCCCGAGCGACAACCAGCGACCGCGCGGGCAGCGCGGCCGTGCGAAGGACAGGAACCGCCGTGGGAGCGGACACCCCCCTGCCCTCTCGCCGGCGGCAGGACCGCCGGCCGCCCGGTGGGGATCCCCTCCTCCGGGTCCGCCGACCGGCTGCCGGCGGGGGTCGAAGTGTGGGGACCGGGCGTGCCGATGCTGCTCGAATCCCGGACGAAGCACAAGAGGTCGCATTACTGACGGGTAATCCCACACGGGCGCGAATGATCATGAAATCGGCGCCACGGGCACGCAGAGTGACGAAATGGAGGATTCGTGGGGGCGAAATCCCTCGGAAACATCAGTGAAACACCCGTGGACGGTCACATGTCGTGACCGTCCACGGGTGTTGTCAAGATTTGGTAAACCTCAGAGCCGATGACCGGATTGTCGCCAAATCACCAGCGGCACCGCAGGTCATCAGCCGTGTCACCGGCGGGACTTCAGAACAGCACCCGGGCCAGCGCCTGGCGCGCCGCGGTGACCCTCGGGTCCTCCGGGCCGATCACCTCGAACAGCTCCAGCAGCCGCAGCCGGGCGGCGTCCCGGTCCTCGCCGAAGGTCTTGCCGACCGTCGCCACCAGCCGGCCGAAGGCGTCCTCGACGTGGCCGCCGACCAGGTCCAGGTCGGCCGCCCGAAGCTGGGCCCCGACGTCCTTCGGGTCGGCCGCGGCGGCCGCCCGGACGGCCTGGAGGTCCAGGCCCTCGACCCGCTGGAGCAGCTGGGCCTGGGCGAGGCCGACCTTGGCCTCGGTGTTGCCCGGCTGGTCGGCCAGCACGTTCTGGTAGGCACGGATCGCCCCGCCCAGGTCCCCCTGGTCGAGCGCGTCGTGGGCCGCGGCCAGCGCCGGGTCCTCCGGCCGGCGCGGGGCGGCGGCCTCCGCGCCGCCCTCGACAGGCGCGCCGCCGGTGCCGACGATGCCGAAGCGCTGCTCGGCGACGAGGATCAGCTGGTCCAGCACCTTGCGGACGTTGGCCTCGTTCTCGGCGCCCTGGAACAGCGGGACCAGCTGGCCGGCCACCACGGCCATCACGGCCGGGATGCCCTGGATGCCGAACTGCTGGGCGATCAGCTGGTTGGCGTCGACGTCGATCTTGGCGAGCACGATCCGGCCGGCGTACTCCTCGGCCAGGCGCTCCAGGATCGGGCTGAGCTGCTTGCAGGGCCCGCACCACTCGGCCCAGAAGTCGACGACCACCGGCACCTCGGTGGACCGCTGGACCACCTCGGCCTCGAAGGTGTCCTCGGTGACGTCGATGACGAGCGGGTATCCGGCCGCTCCGGCCGGGGCGTCCCCGGCCTCGCCGGCGGCCGCCTGGCGGGCCCGCTCGGCCCTGGCCTGCTCGGCCTTCTGGGCAGCCTCGCCGGCTGCCTTCACCGCGGCGAGGTCGACCGCACCACGCAGGGCGGCACTGTTGAGACGAGAATTCCGTGGCTGCATGGCACCATCCTCCCCCGCCCGCGCCGCTGGTGGGCACCAACCTCCCGGAAAACGCCCCGCGCGGGCTGCGCGGTACCGATTCCCGGAGTGGCGGAGCCGCTCCCCGATAGCCTGAACCGTTCGGCGCGGATCCCCATCCGCGCCCGCGCCGCTCCCGTCCCACGGGGACGCGGCGCCTGGTCGTCGCTTTCGCTACGAGTCGTAGCGTAACTGGACCCCGGGCACCCACCGCAACCCCTGCCCGCCCCCGCCGGACGTGAGGTGGGCCACTTTCCCGCACGGCCCGGCTGACCCGGACACGCAACAGTCGCTACCGTTACCAGCCCCACCCAAGTTACTTACCGGTAAATCGCAAGGAGGCCCGGTGCCGGCCCCCCAGCCACCCGTCCCGGAGAGCCCGGAAGCCGCCCCCCGGACCAAGGGCCGCCCGCGCAGCGCCGCCGCCGACCGCGCCATCCTGGACGCCACCCGCGCGGCCCTCGCCGAACTCGGCTGGGGCGGGCTCACCATGGGCGACGTGGCGACCCGCGCCGGCGTCGCCAAGACCACCCTGTACCGCCGCTGGCCGTCCAAGAACGAACTGGTGGTGGACGCGGTCGCCAGCCTCTTCGACGAGCTGGTGATGCCCGACCTGGGCAGCCTCCAGGCCGACATCGAGGCGGTGGTGGCCCAGTTCGCCGAGCTGCTGGCCCGCCCGGAGAGCCAGGCGGCGCTGCTCGCCCTGTTCGCCGAGGGCACCCGCGACCGGCAGCTGCGCCGGCGGATCCGGGAGGCGATCGTCGATCCGCAGAAGCGGCTCGTCCGGCAGGGCCGCGCGGCCGCCCAGGCACGCGGCGAGCTGGCCCCGGACGGCGACGAGGCGGCCGCCCGCGAGGAGGTCGACATCATCTTCGACACCATCGCCGGGACGGTCGAGCACCGGGTGCTGGTCAGCGGCGAGCCGATCACCCCCGAGTGGACCCGGCGCTTCACAAGCCTGCTGCTCGGCACCTTCCCGGCCCCGCCGACCGGCTGAGGGCGGCCGGAGCGACCGGGGGCGGCCCGGAAACGCACCGAGGCCGCCCGGCGCCCCTCGGAGGGGTGCCGGGCGGCCTCCGCACGCGGGGACGGGCTCAGAACCGGGCGGCCTCCCGGTAGATCCCCCACTCCTCGCGCAGCGCGTTGCAGATCTCGCCCAGGGTGGCCTCGGCCCGCACCGCGTCCAGCATCGGCGGGATCATCGACGCACCGGACCGCGCGGCGGCCAGCATCGCGTCCAGCCCGGCCCGGACCGCGGCCTCGTCCCGGGCCGCCTTGCGCGCACCCAGCCCCCGGACCTGCTCGCGCTCCACCTCGTGGCTGACCCGCAGGATCTCCAGCTCGGGGGTGACGCTGCGCGGGTGGCAGTTGACGCCGACGACCCGCTTCTCGCCCTTCTCCACCGCCTGCTGGTACTGGAAGGCGGCCTCGGCGATCTCGCCGGTGAACCAGCCGTCCTCGATCCCGCGCAGGATGCCGGAGGTGATCGGGCCGATCGGGTGGTCCTCGCGGCCCTTGTCCAGGATCCGCCGGAAGATCTCCTCGGCCTGCTGCTCGATCCGGTCGGTCAGCGCCTCGACGTACCAGGAACCGCCCAGCGGGTCGGCCACGTTGGTGACGCCGGTCTCCTCCATCAGCACCTGCTGGGTGCGCAGGGCGATCTCGGCGGCCTGCTCGGAGGGCAGCGCCAGGGTCTCGTCCAGGGCGTTGGTGTGCAGCGAGTTGGTGCCGCCGAGCACCGCCGAGAGCGCCTCGACCGCGGTGCGGACCACGTTGTTGTACGGCTGCTGGGCGGTGAGCGAGACCCCGGCGGTCTGGGTGTGGAACCGCAGCCACTGGGCCTTGTCGCTCTTCGCGCCGAACCGGTCGCGCATCCAGCGGGCCCAGATCCGGCGGGCGGCGCGGAACTTGGCGATCTCCTCGAAGAAGTCGAGGTGCGCGTCGAAGAAGAAGGACAGGCCCGGCGCGAAGACGTCCACGTCCAGGCCGCGGGACAGGCCCAGTTCGACGTAGGCGAAGCCGTCGGCCAGGGTGTACGCCAGCTCCTGCGCGGCCGTCGCCCCGGCCTCGCGGATGTGGTAGCCGGAGACCGAGAGCGGCTTGTACGCCGGGATCCCCTCGGCGCAGTACTCCATCAGGTCGCCGATCAGGCGCAGGTGCGGCTCGGGCGCGAAGAGCCACTCCTTCTGGGCGATGTACTCCTTGAAGATGTCGGTCTGCAGGGTGCCGTTGAGCACCGCCGGGTCGACGCCCTGCCGCTCGGCGGCCACCAGGTACATGCAGAAGATCGGCACCGCCGGGCCGCTGATCGTCATCGAGGTGGTGACCTCGCCGAGCGGGATGCCGCGGAACAGCACCTCCATGTCGGCGGCGGAGTCGATGGCCACGCCGCAGTGGCCCACCTCGCCGAGCGAGCGCGGGTCGTCGGAGTCGTAGCCCATCAGGGTGGGCATGTCGAAGGCGACCGAGAGGCCGCCGCCGCCCGCCTCCAGGATCATCCGGTACCGCTCGTTGGTCTGCTCGGCGTTGCCGAAGCCGGCGAACTGGCGGATGGTCCACGTCCGGCCGCGGTAGCCGGTCGGGTGCAGGCCGCGGGTGTGGGGGTACTCGCCGGGCCAGCCGATCCGCTCGAAGCCCTCGTGGGCCTGCCCGGGGGCCGGGCCGTAGACCGGCTCGACCTCGTCCCCGGAGAGGGTGGTGAAGTCCGCGTCCCGCTTGCGGGCGCTGTCGTACCGCTGCTGCCAGCGCTGCCGTCCGCGCTCGATCTCCTCGGCGTCCATGACCCCGAACTCCGCTCCGTACGGCCGCCACGCCAGCGGGCGGCACAGCTGTTAGGACGTCCTACTAATTTACTCGGACGTCCTAGTACTTGTCGACGGACACCGCGCCCGGAGTGCCGGGACGAACGGAAAGGGCGCCCTCCCCCGTGCGGGGAAGGGCGCCCCGAGGGCTCCGCGGCTCAGACGCCGGCCGGCTGGCGGGCGGCGTCGCCGGAGGGCAGCTTGGCGGCGGCCTCGGCGACCACCTTGCGCTCGGCGACGAAGGAGGCGAACGGGATGCAGCCGGCGGCCAGGAAGAAGACCATCCGGCCCAGCGGCCACTTCAGCTTCTGGCCGAGCATGAAGGTCACCACGAAGTACCCGATGTAGAGGTAGCCGTGCAGCATCGCGACGTAGGTGGTCAGGTCCTCGGCCGCGTCGAAGCCGTACTTCGCGACCATGAAGCCGCAGAACACCAGCAGCGCCACACCGGTCGCAATGGCCAGGGCGCGGTACCAGCCCAGCAGGGGGGTCGCCTTCATCGTCTACATCGCCTCGCTCGGCAGCATCGGGGGGGTACGTCCTGATCCGCGCACCGCTCACACGAGGGTAGCCGCCCTCACGCCTCCGGCAGCGCAGGCCCCTCGCCCGGCGGCTCGGCGAAGTCGCCCGCCGCCACCCGCAGCGGGCGCAGCAGGTCGAAGACCTCGCGGCACTGGTCGGCGTCGTACTCCTCCAGGCCGAACTCCATCGTCATGAGCTCCCGAGTGGCGCCCTCGACGACCTCGCGGCCCCGGTCGGTGATCGCGGCGAGCACGCCGCGGCCGTCCAGCGGGTTGGGGCGGCGGGCCACCAGGCCGGCCCGCTCCAGGCGGTCGACGGTGTTGGTGACGCTGGTCGGGTGGACCATGAGGCGCTCGCCGATCTTGGAGAGCGACAGCTCGCCGGTCCGGCTGAAGGTGAGCAGGACGAGCGCCTCGTAGCGGGCGAAGGTCAGCCCGTACGGCTTGAGGACCGCGTCCACGCGGGAGAGCAGGATCTGGTGCGCCCGCATGATCGAGGTGATCGCCGCCATCGCGGGGACGGTCCCCCAGCGGCGGGTCCACAGCTCGTCGGCACGGGCGATCGGGTCGAAGTCGAGTGCGAGGGGCTTGGCCACCTCCTTACCGTACCGGCGGGCGGGGCGGGGGCTACCAGGCGTCCTGATGGTGGACAAGCGCGACACGTGGCGGGAACCCGCCAAGCGGTCCGTCAGGTCCGGACCAGCACGTTGCGGGGGTGTGAACGGGCGCCGACCTCCCCTGCGGGGGCCGCGATCGACTCCCCTCGACGGCGCCCGCCCCGCTGCCGGGCGGCGGTTCGGGTGGTAACCCGCCGAAAGACGGGGTGATTCACCCCTTTTGTCACTCCGTTCACCTTCCGTCGCACTGGCGGAACCTGGCCAATCCATGAACGAGACCTGTCATTTCACGTGTTGGATTGTCATGCTTTCCGCCAGCCCCGTCCGGTGGCCACCGCCCCACTCGCCGGTGACCGCCGTGGACCGCACGGAGCAGCACGTCAGCGCCCGTTCCGCCCCTCAGGTGCCAACCCCGGCACCCCGGAGCGCGGCGCGACCGCGCACACGCGGTTTCCCGGAAGGACCTGTACGTGAAGCGAAAGCTCGCAGCCGTCGCCGTACTCTCCGCCACCGCCCTCCTCACCGGCGTCATCCAGGTGAGCACCGCCGCCCAGGCCACTCCCACCCCCTCCGTCCAGGCGCAGGCCGCGGAGCACCGCGCCGGCCTGATCGCGCTGGCGAACGGCCAGGCCGGCCCGCTGACCGGTGCCCTCGGCCTGGGCGGCCAGGAGAAGCTGGTCGCCAAGGACGCCGTGGTGGACGCCGACGGCACGCGCCACCTCCGCTTCGAACGCACCTACGCCGGTCTGCCGGTGCTCGGCGGCGACCTGGTCGTGCACCAGGGTGCCGACGGCGCCGTCAAGGCGGTCGACAAGGCCGTCGCCGCGCGGATATCGGTGCCGAGCCTGACCCCGGCGATCCCCGCCGACCGGGCCGCCGACCAGGCCTCCGGCGCGGTGGCGTCCACCGCGGGCATCGCCGCCGACAAGGACGAGTCCCCGATCACCCGGGTCCACCGGGCCGGCGCCGCCCAGCTGGTCGTCTGGGCCGCCGACGGCAACCCGCGGCTGGCCTACCGCACCACCGTGGAGGGCGTGCGCGCCGACGGCACCCCCAGCAGCCTGCTGCTGGTCACCGACGCCGCCACCGGCCAGGTGCTGTCCAGCCACGAGCAGGTGCAGACCGCCTCCGGCACCGGCACCGGCGTCTTCGTCGGCACCGTCCCGCTGACCACCACCCAGGGCAGCTCGTCCTACTCGCTCAAGGACGCCTCGCGCGGCGGCCAGTCCACCAGCGACCTCAAGGGCAAGACCTCCGGCTCCGGCACCCTGTTCACCGACACCGACAACGCGTGGGGCGACGGCACCGCCGCCAACCGCCAGTCGGCCGCGGTGGACGCCCAGTTCGGCGCGGCGGCCACCTGGGACTACTACAAGAACACCTTCGGCCGCAACGGCATCAAGAACAACGGCGTCGGCGCCACCAGCCGGGTCCACTACGGCAGGAACTACGTCAACGCCTTCTGGAACGACTCCTGCTTCTGCATGACCTACGGCGACGGCGCCAACAACACCAACCCGCTGACCGCGCTGGACGTCGCGGGCCACGAGATGACCCACGGCGTCACCTCGGCCACCGCCGGCCTGAACTACTCGGGCGAGTCCGGCGGCCTCAACGAGGCCACCTCGGACATCTTCGGCACCATGGTCGAGTGGTCCGCCAACCTCCCCGCCGACCCGCCGGACTACCTCATCGGCGAGGAGATCGACATCAACGGCGACGGCACCCCGCTGCGCTACATGGACAAGCCCTCCAAGGACGGCGGCTCGGCCGACTCCTGGTCCTCCTCGGTGGGCGGCCTCGACGTCCACTACTCCTCGGGCGTGGGCAACCACTTCTTCTACCTGCTGGCCGAGGGCAGCGGCGCCAGGACCATCAACGGCGTCAGCTACAACAGCCCGACCTCCAACGGCTCGACCGTCACCGGCATCGGCCGCGACAAGGCCGCCGCCATCTGGTACCGGGCGCTGACCGTCTACTTCACCTCGACCACCAACTACAAGGCGGCCCGCACCGGCACCCTGAGCGCGGCGGCCGACCTCTACGGCGCGGGCAGCGCCGAGTACAACGCGGTGGCGGCCGCGTGGAGCGGCGTCAACGTCAACTGACGGCCGCGCGGCAGGCGTCCGGGGTCCCCGACGGGAGGCGGGCCCCGGACGCCTCGTCATTCGCCCGCGTAGCAACGCGGGCCCGGGTCGACAAGTCCAACGGCTGGCGGGATCCCGCCAGCGGCCCCATCCGGACATACCGGGCACCTGTCCCACCCCCCATCACCCGTAAGGGACTTGGCGAGACCTGGCCAATCCCCGGCGGCACCCTGTCCTTTCACGACCTGCATTGTCATGCTTCTGTCCAAAGCCCCGTCCGGACGCCCGTCGCCCCCACCCATCGACGACGCGTCAGGCCGCACGGGAGCAGCACGTCAGCGCCCTACCGCCCCCTGGCGCCAACCCCGGCGCCCCGGTACGAGGCGTGACCGCGCACCCGCGGTTTCGTGGAAGGAACCCGCTCGTGAAGCGAAAGCTGACAGCCGGCGCCGTACTCTCCGCCTCCGCCCTGCTGGCCGGCGCCATCCAGGTCGCCGCCGCCCCGGCCCAGGCCGCGCCCGTCCCGCAGCAGGCGTCGCTCATCGCGCTGGCCGGGCAGCAGGCCGCGCCGGTCGCCAGGGCGCTCGCCCTCGGCGGCCAGGAGCAGCTGGTCGTGAAGGACGTCGTGGTCGACGCCAACGGCACCCGCCACCTGCGCTACGACCGCACCTACGCCGGCCTGCCGGTCCTCGGCGGCGACCTCGTCGTCCACCAGAAGGCCAACGGCACGATCACCGCGGTGGACCGGGCCTTCGACGGCCGGCTCGCGCTGCCGAGCCTCACCCCGGCGCTCTCCTCCGCCGCCGCCTCCGACCAGGCCGTCGCCTCGGTCCGGGCCACCGTCGGCATCGCCCCGACCGACAAGGACGCCTCCCCGGTCACCAGGGTCGACGGCGCGAGCGCCCCCTCCCTGGTGGTCTGGGCGGGCGACGGCAGCCCGCGGCTGGCCTACCAGACCGTGGTCCACGGCGAGCGGGCCGACGGCACCCCGAGCAGCCAGCGGCTGCTCACCGACGACGCCACCGGCCAGGTGCTCTCCACCCACGAGGAGGTGCAGACCGTCAACGGCACCGGCAAGGGCGTGCACGTCGGCACCGTCACCCTCAACACCACCCAGAGCGGCTCCACCTACCAGCTCAAGGACCCGTCCCGCGGCAACCAGTGGACCGGCAACGCCAAGAGCGGCAACGCGCTGTACACCGACGCGGACAACAACTGGGGCAACGGCACCGCCTCCGACACCCAGTCCGCCGCGGTCGACGCGCAGTTCGGCACCGGCGTCACCTGGGACTTCTACAAGAACACCTACAACCGCACCGGCATCAAGAACAACGGCGTCGGCGCCAGCAACCGGGTGCACTACGGCAACGCCTACGTCAACGCCTTCTGGCAGGACTCCTGCTTCTGCATGACCTACGGCGACGGCAGCGGCAACGTCAACCCGCTGACCGCCCTCGACGTGGCCGGCCACGAGATGAGCCACGGCGTCACCTCGGCGACCGCCAACCTGACCTACTCCGGCGAGTCCGGCGGCCTCAACGAGGCCACCTCGGACATCTTCGGCACCATGGTCGAGTGGTACGCCAACCTGCCGGTCGACGTGCCGGACTACCTCATCGGCGAGAAGATCAACATCTTCGGCAACGGCCAGCCGCTGCGCTACCTGGACAAGCCCTCCAAGGACGGCTCGTCCAAGGACACCTGGTACTCCGGCATCGGCAGCATCGACGTCCACTACTCCTCGGGCGTGGCCAACCACTGGTTCTACCTGGCCAGCGAGGGCAGCGGGACCAAGACCATCAACGGCGTCACCTACAACAGCCCGACCTCCAACGGCTCGACCGTCACCGGCATCGGCCGCGACAAGGCCGCCGCCATCTGGTACCGGGCGCTGACCGTGTACTTCACCTCCAGCACCAACTACAAGGGCGCCCGCACCGGCACGCTGTCCGCCGCGGCGGACCTCTTCGGCGGCGTCAACACCCCCGAGTACAAGACGGTGGCCGCGGCCTGGAGCGCGGTGGGCGTCAACTGACCGCCGACTGACCACCACCGGAAAGACGGCAGGCTGCCGGGGCCCATTGGGAGAGGAGGCCCCGGCAGCCTGCCGGCACGTTCGGGAGAGGGTCAGGCCGCGGCCGGTGCCAGGGCCTCGCCGCGCTCCTCCTTGGCGAGCATCCGCTCGGCCACGAAGCCGCCGCCGGGCAGCACCGAGAGGACGAACAGCAGGGCGCCGCGCTTGACGTCCCACTTCTGCGTCTGCCACGCCATGATCCAGAAGACCACGTACAGGATGAACAGGATCCCGTGGATCATGCCCATCACCGGCACGGCATTGAAGTCGGTGGTGCGCTTGAGCACCGAGCAGAGCAGCAGGAGCAGGAAGGAGACCCCTTCGGGGCCGGAGACCAGGCGCAGGCGGTGGACGGCGCTGCTGTTCACGATGGGTACCTCGATACGCGGGGGGCTCGGAGATCGCTTGTGAACGGACTCACAAGGATTCGCTCCATTATCACCGAGCACACGTCCGAACCCGCCGCCGGGGTGGCGGCCCGCACCGGCCGCCCGCTTTGTCGCAGACGCGTACCAGAACACCCTCGCCCTCTCCCCCACCGCGCCCGCCGACCGCTAGATTGCGGCCGTGGCACAGTTTCGACTCCAGGGGTCAAAGACGCTCGCCGTCGACATGACCGGCGACTCCGTGAAGGCCAAGAACGGCTCCATGGTCGCCTACACGGGCCAGATGAACTTCAAGAAGCTCAGCGGCGGCGGTGACGGCCTGCGCGGCATGGTCACCCGCCGGCTCACCGGCGAGCAGATGACCGTCATGGAGGTGAAGGGACAGGGCACCTGCTACTTCGCCGACCAGGCCACCGAGATCAACCTCGTGCGGCTGAACGGCGAGACGCTCTACGTCGAGTCCGACAATCTGCTCTGCACCGAGGGCACGCTGAGGACCGGCACCACCTTCACCGGCCTGAACGGCGTGTCCTCCGGCAACGGCCTGTTCACCACCAAGGTCGAGGGCCACGGGTGGGCCGCCGTCACCTCCCAGGGGCCGGCGATCATCCTGCGGGTCTCGCAGGGCATGCCGCTGCGGGTCGACCCCGGCGCGTACGTCGCCCACACCGGCAACCTCAACCGCTCCATCAAGTCCGGCGCCGGCTGGAGCACCTTCATCGGCGAGGGCGGCGGCGAGGCCGTCCAGGTGGAGTTCACCGGCGAGGGCCTGGTCTACGTGCAGCCCTCCGAGAAGCTGACCGTCGGGGGGGACGTCTGATGGCCTTCACGAAGATCAACAACAAGATGATCGAGGCCCGGGTCGTGCCGGGCCAGCGGCTGTTCAGCCAGCGCGGCGCGATGCTCGCGTACACCGGCGAGGTGAAGTTCACGCCGAACATCACCGGCGGCCAGGGCGGCGTGATGTCGATGATCGGGCGCCGGGTGGCCAACGAGGACACCCCGCTGATGACCGTCGAGGGCCAGGGCAGCGTGATGTTCGGCCACGGCGGCCACCACGTGCACGTGATCGACCTGACCGGCGACACCCTGTACGTCGAGGCCGACCGGCTGCTGGCCTTCGAGGGCTCGCTGCAGCAGTCCACCATGTTCATGGGCTCGCAGGGCGGCGTGATGGGCATGGTCCGCGGCCAGGTGACCGGCCAGGGCCTGTTCACCACCAAGCTGGACGGCCACGGCTCGATCGCGGTGATGGCGCACGGCGGCGTCTTCGAGCTGCCGATCACCCCGCACCAGCCGGTGCACGTCGACCCGCAGGCCTATGTCGCGCACCGCGGCCAGGTCCAGAACAAGCTGTCCACCGCGCTCGGGTGGCGCGACATGATCGGCCGCGGTTCCGGCGAGGCGTTCCAGCTGGAGCTGTCCGGGAACGGCACGGTGTACGTGCAGGCGAGCGAGGAGAAGCTCTGATGTCCTACCCGCCGCAGCCCCCGTACGGGCAGCCCCAGGACCCGTACGGCCAGCCGACCCAGCCCGGCTACCCCGCCGCCCCGCCGCCCGGCTACCCGCCGCCGGGCCAGCCCTACCCCCCGCAGGGACAGCCGTACCCGCCCCAGGGTCAGCCCTATCCCCCGCAGGGGCAGCCGTACCCGCCGCAGGGCTACCCCCAGCAGGGCGGCTACCCGCCGCCCCCGCCGCCGGGCCACCCCGCCCAGCCGCCGCAGCAGTACGCCCAGGAGCAGTACGGCGGCGCGCAGGCCCCGCTGCCCAAGGCGCAGGACGGCTCCGGCCCGGTGGTGCACGACGCGCACAGCCTGCCGCCCAACGACAACGTCAACCCGTACGCCTTCTCGGTGGACCTCAACGGCTCGTACTTCCTGCAGAAGGGCAAGATGATCGCCTACTACGGCGACATCTCCTTCAAGGGCGTCGGCGCCGGCGTGGCCGACCGGCTGATGGGCAACTTCAACTCCCCGATGCACGCGGCGGACTGGGTGGTCGCCGAGGGGCGCGGCAAGCTGCTGCTGGCCGACCGGGCCTTCGACCTCAACTCCTACGACCTGGAGGAGGGGAACCTGACGGTCCGCTCGGGGAACCTGCTGGCCTTCGAGCCCAGCCTGAAGCTCAAGCAGTCGATCATCCCGGGCTTCCTGACCCTGATCGGCACCGGCAAGTTCGTCGCCGCCTCGAACGGGCCGGTGCACTTCGTCGAGCCGCCGATCCGGGTCGACCCGCAGGCGCTGGTCGGCTGGGCGGACTGCCCGGCGCCGTGCCACCACTACGACCACGACTACATGCACGGCCTTATCGGCGGGCTGCGCCGGTTCACCGGGCTGGGCGGGGCCTCCGGCGAGGAGCACCAGTTCGAGTTCATCGGCGCCGGCCAGGTGCTGCTGCAGTCGACCGAGGTGCTGATGGCGGAGCGGGCGGTCGGCCAGGTGCACGCCGAGGCCGGGGTGCCGATGGGCGGGGTGCCGACCCAGCACCCCTCGGGACACGGCACCCAGCTGCCGAACGTGAACGTGCCCGGTCTCGGTAACCTGGGCAACCTCGGACGGCGTTTCGGGCTCTGACCGCACGGCCGCGGCGCGACGGACGGACCCATCGCGCCGTGGCCGGATCCCGGCGGTCGCCGGATGTGGCTCCGGTAAAGTCGTACAACATTGAACTAAATGCGGTATCCTGGGGCCCATGGAGACGCACACGATCGACCCTGCCGACACCTCAGCCGCACCGCCGGAGGCGCCCGAGGAGGAGACCCCCTGGCTGACCGCCAGGGAGCAGCGGTTGTGGCGCGCACACCTGGAGGTCGCCAAGCTGCTGGACTACCAGCTCAGCCGCGAACTCCAGCCGCACAACCTGGCGATCAACGACTACGAGATCCTCGTGGTGCTCTCCGAGGCCCCCGAGCGACGGATGCGGATGACCGACCTGGCCACCGCCACCCTCCAGTCGAAGAGCCGGCTCTCGCACCAGATCACCCGCATGGAGAACGCCGGGCTGGTGCTGCGCCAGGACTGTCCCGGTGACCGCCGCGGCCTCTTCGCCCACCTCACCGAGCAGGGCTGGGAGACCATGCAGCGGGTCGCGCCCTGCCATGTGCGCAGCGTCCGGGCGCACTTCATCGACCGCTTCACCCCCGAGCAGCTCGACGCGATGTACGAGGCGCTGGCGCCCGTCGCCGAGCACCTGCGGGGCCTGCGCGGCCGCGGCTGAGCGGACCGGCCGGAGGCCGGCACCCCCTCCTGCGGGGTGCCGGCCTCCGGTCGTCGTGCGCGGGCCGGGTCAGTGCGCGGTCAGGCCGGCCACCAGCCGGTCGGCCGCGCCGTACGGGTCCAGCTCACCGGCCACCACCCGCTCGGCCAGCGCCGCCAGCTGCCGGTCCCCGTGCAGGTCGCCGATCCGGGCGCGCAGCGCGGCCAGCGCGATCGCCTCGATCTCGTCGGCGGCCCGGCGGCGGCGGCGCACGGCCAGCTCGCCGTGCTCCTCCAGCCAGGCGCGGTGCTTCTCCAGCGCCTCGACCACCTCGTCCACGCCCTCGCCCCGGGCCGCGACGGTCTTCACGATCGGCGGGCGCCAGTCCCCCGCCTCCCGGGCCTCGCCCAGGCCGAGCATGTGGTTCAGCTCCCGGGCGGTGGCGTCGGCGCCGTCCCGGTCGGCCTTGTTGACCACGAACACGTCGCCGATCTCCAGGATCCCCGCCTTGGCGGCCTGGATGCCGTCCCCCATCCCGGGGGCGAGCAGCACCACGGTGGTGTCGGCCTGCGCGGCGATCTCCACCTCGGACTGGCCGACACCGACCGTCTCCACCAGGATGACGTCGCAGCCGGCCGCGTCCAGCACCCGCAGCGCCTGCGGGGCGGCCCAGGACAGTCCGCCGAGATGGCCGCGGGTGGCCATCGAGCGGATGAACACCTCGGGGTCGGTGGCGTGGTCCTGCATCCGGACCCGGTCGCCGAGCAGGGCACCGCCGGAGAACGGCGAGGACGGGTCGACCGCCAGCACGCCGACCCGCTTGCCCAGCCGGCGGTAGGCCGAGACCAGCGCCGAGGTGGAGGTGGACTTGCCCACGCCCGGCGAGCCGGTCAGGCCGACGGTGCAGGCCCGACCGGTGTACGGCGCCAGCGCGGCCATCACCTCGCGCAGCTCGGGCGCGGCGTTCTCGACCAGGGAGATCAGGCGGGCGACGGCCCGCGGACGGCCCTGCCGGGCCTGCTCGACCAGGGTCGGCACATCGATCATGGGTGGCTGCTCCTTGCGCCGAGGGGCCGCGGACCGCTCGTGGCGGTCCGCAGCCCCGGAAGAACGGTCGTTGCGTCGGTCGTCAGGCCTTGGGCACCCGGACGATCAGCGCGTCGCCCTGGCCGCCGCCGCCGCACAGCGCGGCCGCGCCGACGCCGCCGCCGCGGCGCTGCAGCTCCAGCGCCAGGTGCAGCACGACCCGGGCGCCGGACATGCCGATCGGGTGGCCGAGCGCGATGGCGCCGCCGTTGACGTTGACGATCTCGGAGGAGACGCCGAGGTCCTTCGTCGACTGGTGGGCGACGGCGGCGAAGGCCTCGTTGATCTCGATCAGGTCAAGGTCCCCGACCGTGATGCCCTCCTTGGCGACCGCGTGCTTGATCGCGTTGGACGGCTGCGACTGCAGCGAGTTGTCCGGGCCGGCGACGTTGCCGTGCGCACCGATCTCGGCGATCCAGGTCAGGCCCAGCTCCTCGGCCTTGGCCCTGCTCATCACGACCACGGCGGCGGCGCCGTCCGAGATCTGCGAGGAGGTGCCGGCGGTGATGGTGCCGTCCTTGGTGAACGCCGGGCGCAGCCTGGCCAGGCCCTCGACGGTGGTGTCGGCGCGGATGCCCTCGTCCTGGCTGAACAGGACCGGCTCGCCCTTGCGCTGCGGGATCTCCACCGGGACGATCTCGGCGTCGAAGACGCCGTCGGCCTGCGCCTTGGCGGCCCGCTGGTGCGAGGCGGCGGCGATCTCGTCCTGGACCTCGCGCGGGATGCCGAGGCGGGCGTTGTGCTTCTCGGTGGACTCGCCCATCGGGATGTTCTCGTAGGCGTCGGTCAGGCCGTCGTGCGCCATCGCGTCGAGCAGCTCGATCGCGCCGTACTTGTAGCCCTCGCGGGACTTCGGCAGCAGGTGCGGGGCGTTGGTCATGGACTCCTGGCCGCCGGCCACCACGATGTCGAACTCGCCGGCCCGGATCAGCTGGTCGGCCAGCGCGATGGCGTCCAGGCCGGAGAGGCACACCTTGTTGATGGTGAGCGCCGGGACGCTCATCGGGATCCCGGCCTTGACGGCCGCCTGGCGGGCCGGGATCTGGCCGGCGCCGGCCTGCAGGACCTGGCCCATGATCACGTACTGGACCTGGTCGCCGGTGACGCCGGCCCGCTCCAGCGCCGCCTTGATCGCGAAGCCGCCGAGCTCGGCACCGGAGAAGCCCTTGAGGGAGCCGAGCAGCCGGCCCATCGGGGTGCGTGCCCCGGCGACGATCACTGAGGTGGTGTTGGTCATGGGACGAGCCCCTTCGCACGTCGTGGCCAGGTGGAGGATTCCGCTCAATGTACTGACCTGTTACCCGCCCGTCACCGGACCCAAGATGTGATCGAGCGCACTGGCACCATCCAGTCAACACCGTGCCGCTCCGATCCGGGTGAACCCTGCCGCGCCCCCCGTGTGACCGGACTCGCACCCTCACCCCTGGCGCCGCCGTCCGCCATGCGCTGCACTGTTGCCGTCCTGTCGCACCAGCCCCAGACCGGAGGCCCCCGTGCTCACCCGCATCGACCACATCGGCATCGCCTGCCACGACCTCGACAAGACGGTCGAGTTCTACCGCGCCACCTACGGCTTCGAGGTGTTCCACAGCGAGGTCAACGAGGAGCAGGGCGTCCGCGAGGCCATGCTCAAGATCAACGACACCGGCGACGGCGGTGCCTCCTACCTCCAGCTGCTGGAGCCGATCCGCGAGGACTCCCCGGTCGGCAAGTGGCTGGCGAAGAACGGCGAGGGCGTCCACCACATCGCCTTCGGCACCGCCGACGTCGACACCGACTCCGAGGAGATCCGGGCCAAGGGCGTGCGGGTCCTCTACGAGCAGCCGCGCACCGGCTCGATGGGCTCGCGGATCACCTTCCTGCACCCCAAGGACTGCGGCGGGGTGCTGACCGAGCTGGTCACCGCCGCGGAGTCCGACGCGCACTGAGGTTTCCGCCGCCGGCGCGGGGCGGCATCCGGCCGTCCGCCGCCCCGCCACCCTCATGACCCGTCAGTAACCTCGGCGGGCAACCCCGAAAACCCCCACGCGACCATTCCCCCGCAAGACGCTCCCACTACAATGCCCAGGTGCGCGAAGACTCCGGGGGACGGGGCCGACGGGCACGGCCGAAGACAGGCCCGTCCGCCCCGGCGGGAGGCCCGTCGCAGGGGAGTCCATTACGCGGGCACGGCTGAACAGTCGCTAGACGGATCTGTCACCATTCTCCACAAGGCAAGAGTTCGCCCAGGAGTCCACCCGGACGGGGGAATGCGGATCGACCGCGCTCCCACGCCCAGGACTCCGACGACCGCGGCGGGCGTCCCCGGCTAGGCCAGGGCGTCCGGACGGCCGCGGATGCAAGGACCAGTCGGACCGTGCCTCGACGAGGGGACCGCGGACCGGCCGGGTCGAGGACGCGACCAGGAGATGGATGGGACCGCGGAGTGCGGGGCTACGACCGCTACGAGGTTGACGATCACCTCTCCCAGTTCGAGGCCGAGATGGATCGGACTCGGAAGGAGCGGGACAAGTCAGTCGAGCATGCCGAGGACCTCGCCTACCAGGTGGAGGTGCTCCGGGCCAAGCTGCACGAGTCCCGTCGCATGCTCGCCCAGCCGCGCGCCTTCGACGCCGTGTCCGGCCAGGCCGAGCAGATGCTCCGCACCGCCGAGATGCAGGCCCAGCAGCTGCGTGCCGACGCCGAGCGCCAGCTGCGCGACTCCCAGGCCGCCACCCAGCGGATCATGGCCGAGGCCGCCGAGCGCACCGCCCGGCTGGAGGCCGAGCTGGCCGCCCGCCGCCGCCAGCTGGAGGAGGAGCTCGCCGAGCTGCGGCGCAGCGCCGAACAGCACGTCAACGAGAACGTCAGCTGGGCCGAGCAGACCCGGGCCGGCACCGAGCAGGAGGCCCAGCGCCTGCTGCAGGAGGCCCGCGCCGAGGCCGACCGGATGATGGCCGCCGCCCGCGCCGAGGCCGCCGCGCTGTCCGACCAGGCCCGCGCGCAGACCGCCGCCGACGTCGACGCCGCCCGCGGCGAGGCCCAGGCCGCCGCCGAGGCCGCCCTCCAGCGCGCCCAGAGCGACGCCGAGCGGCTGCTGCGGGCCGCCTCCGAGCAGGCCCAGCAGGCCGGTGCCCAGGCCGCCGCCGACGTGGACGCCGCCCGCGGCGAGGCCCAGCAGCAGCTCGCCGCCGCGCACGCCGCCGCCCAGCAGGAGCTGGGTCACGCCCGGGCCGAGATCGGCCGGCTCAAGGAGGCCGCCGCCGCCGAGCAGGCCCGTGCCCAGCAGGAGCTCGACCACGCCCAGGCGGAGATAGCACGGCTGCGCGAGGAGGCCGTCGCCGAGGCCGAGCGGGCCCGCCAGGAGGCCGCCGAGCTGCGGGCCCGGGCCGAGGCCGCCGCCGTGCAGCTCCAGGCCGACGCCGAGGCCGCCGCCGAGCGGAAGGTCGCCGACGGCGAGGCCGCCAACGAGCAGCGCTCGCAGACCGCCCGGGCCGAGGTGGCCCGGATGGTCGCCCACGCCACCAAGGAGGCCGAGGCGATCCGCGCCGAGGCCGCCACCAAGCAGGCCCAGGCGGAGGCCGCCAAGGCCGCCGCCACCGAGGAGAGCGAGCGGCTGCGGGCCACCGCCGAGTCGGTGGCCGGTCAGCTGCGCGCCGAGGCCGAGGCCGCGATCGCCGAGCTGCGCGCCCAGGCCGACCGGGACGTCGCCGAGCTGCGGGCGCAGGCCGAGGCCGCCGCCGAGCAGCTGCGCGGCGAGGCCGAGGAGGCCGGCCGGGCGGCCGGTGCCAAGGACGCCGCCGCCCAGCTGGCCAAGGCCGCCAAGGCCGCCGAGGAGATGCTGGAGCGGGCCGGCCGGGACGCCGAGGCCGCCCGCACCGGCGCGGGGGCCGAGGCCGAGCGGATCCGGGCCGAGGCCGCCGCCGAGGCCGAGCGGCTGCGCGAGCAGGCGCAGGCCGCCGTCGAGGCCGCCCAGAACGCCGCCCTGGACGACGCCGCCGCGATCCGCGAGCGGATCCAGGAGATGCAGGACGAGGCCGCCCGGCTGCGGGCCGAGGCGGAGGAGCTGCGTTCCCAGGCCGCCGCCGAGGCCGACCGGGTGCGCGGCGAGGCCCGCCGGCAGGCGGTGCTGCAGATCGAGGAGTCGGCGAAGAGCGCCGAGGAGCTGCTCACCAAGGCCAAGTCGGACGCGGACGAGCTGCGCGCGGGCGCCGCCGCCGAGATCGAGCGGCTGCGCGAGCAGGCCAAGGAGCAGGCCACCGAGACCCAGCGCCGGGCCGAGCAGACCCTGGAGCGGGCCCGCGCCGAGGCCGCCAAGACCACCGCCGCGGCCGAGCAGCAGTGCCGGGACGCGCTCACCGCCGCCAAGGCCGCGGCCGCCGAGAACCGGTCCGCCGCCGAGCGCGAGACCGCCGAACTGCGCCGCGGGGCCACCGAGTTCGACCAGCGGGTGCGCGCGGAGGCGAACGCCGCCGCGGAGGCGCTGCGGTCCGACGCCCAGGCCGAGGCGAACGCGGTGCGCGACGCCGCGGTGTCCGACGCCGAACGGGTGCGCACCGAGGCCGACACCGAGGCGGCCCGGGCCAGGGCCGAGGCCGAGGCGGCCGCCGGGAAGCTGCGCGAGGACAGCCGGCGCGAGCGCGAGGAGGCGGCCGCCGGGCTGCTCCGGGAGCGCGAGGAGACCGCCGAGCAGCTGGCCGCCGCGGCGGCCGCACGCGAGCAGGCCGAGACGGCCGCCGCGGAGCTCACCGAGCGCACCGCCGCCGAAGCCGCCGCCGTCCGCGAAGCCGCCGACGCCCACGCCGAACGCGTCCGCACCG
>NZ_JBHYUU010000001.1:108383-179900 GCF_042749955.1 Kitasatospora sp. NPDC059462
ACCGCACGCCTCCAGGCCGAGGCCGAACGCGCCCTCGAAGCCGCCGAAACCACCGCCGAACAGCGCCGCACCGAAGCCGAGACGGCCGCCGCGGAGCTCACCGAGCGCACCGCCGCCGAAGCCGCCGCCGTCCGCGAAGCCGCCGACGCCCACGCCGAACGCGTCCGCACCGAAGCCGAAACCGCCGCCGCCGAACTCACCGAACGCACCGCCACCGAGACCGCACGCCTCCAGGCCGAGGCCGAACGCGCCCTCGAAGCCGCCGAAACCACCGCCGAACAGCGCCGCACCGAAGCCGAGACGGCCGCCGCGGAACTGACCGAGCGCACCGCCGCCGAAGCCGCCGCCGTCCGCGAAGCCGCCGACGCCCACGCCGAGCGCATCCGCACCGACGCCGAAACCGCCGCCAAGAAGCAGCGCGAGCGGGGCGCGGCCGAGCTGGCGCTCGCCGAGGAGCAGGCCTCGACGGTCCGCGCCGAGGCCGGCCGCGAGCTGTCCGAGGCCCGGGCCACCGCCGCGGCGATCCGCGCCGAGGCCGGTGAGGAGCTGGAGCAGGCCCGGCGCGACGGCGAGGAGCTCGTCGAGGCCGGCCGGACCGAGGCCGCCGCCCTGGTCGAGACCGCCGAGGAGGAGGCCGCCGAGGTCCGCCAGTCGGTGGCCGGGCTGCACGAGACCGCCTCCCAGCAGATCGCCGAACTGCGGGCCGCCGCCGAGCGGGACGCCGAGGAGCTGCGCGAGCAGGCCGAGCGGGCCGCCGCCGAGGTGCGCGACACCGCCGACCGGGAGACCACCGAGCTGCGGGCGCTCGCCGACCGCGAGACCGCCGAGCTGCGGGCCGCGGCCGAGCACGACGCGGCGCAGCTGCGCGAGATCGCCGAGCACGAGACCGCCGATCTGCGGGCCCGCACCGAGGCCGAGACGACCGCGCTGCGCGAGCAGACCGCGCTGGAGCTGGCCGCCGACCGCGAGGCCGCCGAGCTGGAACTGGCCCGGCAGCGTGCCGAGGCACAGGCCTACGACGAGCAGCTGCGCGCCGAGGCCGAGGACACCCTGCGCGCCGCCCAGGAGGCCGCCGAGCAGCAGCGCGCCGCGTCCGAGCAGCTGGCCGCCCGGACGGTGGCCGCCGGCGAGGAGCGGGCCGCCGCGACGGTCGCCGAGGCGGAGGAGTTCGCCGCCGCGCTGCGCGCCGAGGCCGAGGAGTACGCGCTCGCCACCCGCACCCTCGCCGACGAGTACGACGCCGCCACCCACGGCCGCGCCGACGCCTACGACGCCGAGGTCCGCGAGACCGCCGAGCAGTTCGACAAGTCCACCCGCGAGCGGGCCAAGTCCGTGCTGGAGAAGGCCTTCGCGGACGCCGAGTCGCTCGGCGAGGACGCCCGGACCACCGCGCTGGCCACCACCGCCGCCGCCGAGGAGCAGGCGGACGCGATGGTCGCCGCCGCCCGCAAGGAGGCCGACCGGCTGGTCGCGGCCGGCGAGGCCGCCGGGCAGGAGGCCGTCGAGAAGGGCCGGGCCGACGCCGACGCGCTGCTCTCCGAGGCCCGCCGGGACGCCACCGCGATCCGCGAGCGCGCCGAGGAGCTGCGCGAGCGCACCGACGCCGAGGTGGAGGCCCTGCACGAGCGCGCCCGCAAGGAGAACGCGCAGGCCATGAAGTCGGCCGGCGAGCGGGTGGACGCGCTGGTGACGGCCGCCCAGGAGCAGCTGACCGAGGCCGAGGAGCAGGCGGTGGCCACCGTCGCCGAGGCCGAGGACCGGGCGGCGGCGCTGGTCGCGGCCGCCGAGGACCGGGCCAACGAGCTGACCTCGGAGGCGTCCGCCGAGGCCAGCAAGGTGCGCCTCTCGGCGGTCCGCAAGGCCGAGGGCCTGCTGAAGGAGGCCGAGACCAAGCTCGCCAGCTCCACCGATCGCGCCGAGGCCCTGATCATCAAGGCCGAGGCCAAGCTGAAGTCCGCCCAGGACGAGGCGGAGGAGCGGCTGGAGACGGCGTCGGCCGAGGCCGAGAAGCGGCTGCGGGCCGCCGACCGGTCCGCCGACGAGCAGATCGAGCTGGCGAAGGCGGAGGCCGAGCGGCTGCTCGACGAGGCGCGTGCCGAGGCGAAGCGGGCGACCGACGAGGGCCGGCGCGAGCTGGACGAACTGGTGCGCCGCCGCAAGGACATCAACACCGAGATCTCCAGGGTGCAGGACGTGCTGTCCGCGCTGGAGGCCTTCGAGGCGCCGTCACCGGTCGCGCAGGCCAACGGGGGAAGCAGTTCCAAGAAGGACGGGGGTGCCAAGGCTGGTGCCGGAATTGGCTCGCCCCGGTCGGGTGGCAATCGCTCCAAGAACGCACCACCCGATTGAGCGGACATTGTCCGCGGGACAACGGCGTTTCGTCGCCGACACTCCGGTACCGTGTCAGGATTCCCTCAACCACCTCAGCGGTTTGACGACAGGAAGCCCAGAACCCCATGAGCGACAGTCACTCCCCTCACGGCTTCGACCTGGTGCGCCGTGGGTACGAGCGCGCCCAGGTCGACGAGCGGATCACCAAGCTGGTGGCCGACCGTGACAGTGCCTTGACCCGGATCAGCGCCCTTGAGAAGCGCATCGAGGAGCTCCACCTGGAGACCCAGACCGCCCAGGCGGCGGTCGCCGAGGCGGAGCCGTCGTACGCCGGTCTCGGCGCCCGGGTCGAGAAGATCCTGCGGCTCGCCGAGGAGGAGGCCAAGGACCTGCGCGAGGAGGCGCACCGCGCCGCCGAGCAGCACCGCGAGCTCGCCGAGGCGGCCGCCCAGCAGGTCCGCACCGAGGCCGAGAACTACGCCAAGGACCGCAAGGCCAAGGCGGAGGACGAGGGCCTGCGGATCGTCGACAAGGCCAAGAGCGACGCCGCCCAGCTGCGGGCCGAGGCCAACAAGGACGCCCAGAACAAGCGCGAGGAGGCGGACGCCCTCTTCGAGGAGACCCGCACCAAGGCCGCCCAGGCCGCGCTGGAGTTCGAGACCAACCTGGCCAAGCGCCGCGAGCAGTCCGAGCGCGACCTGGCCGCCCGTCAGGCCAAGGCCGAGAAGCGGCTGGCCGAGATCGAGCACCGCGCCGAGCAGCTCCGCCTGGAGGCCGAGAAGCTGCGCACCGACGCCGAGCGCCGCGCCCGTCAGACCGTCGAGACGGCCCAGCGCCAGTCCGAGGACATCGTGGCCGACGCCAACGCCAAGGCCGACCGCATCCGCAGCGAATCCGAGCGCGAGCTGGCGGCGCTCACCAACCGCCGCGACAGCATCAACGCCCAGCTGACCAACGTCCGCGAGATGCTGGCGACGCTGACCGGCGCGGCCGTGGCCGCCGCCTCGCTGCCGAACGACGACACCATGGGCGTGCCCGCCCAGCAGTCGCGCTGACGCGGCCCGCAGGCCCCGACGGCCCCCGCCCTCCCCGGGCGGGGGCCGTCCCCTTTCCCCGGCGCCCTCAGCGCGGGTAGGCGCCGTCCGGGCGCTGGTGCCCGCAGCTCAGCTGGTTGCCCTCGTCGTCCGAGACCGTCCCGAACCACGAGGTGCACCAGACCGACACCGAGTCCGGCCAGTACTGCACCTCGAAGGGGTGCCCGGGGCCGTAGTCCCCGTACGAGGTGACGATGAAGGTCTCCCCCGGGCGCAGCCAGTAGTCCTCGCCCAGCGGCTCCAGGGTCAGTTCGAGCAGCCCCTCGGCCCGGTTGGTCACCGGCATCCGCCCGGTCACCTCCAGCGCGGAGAAGTCCCAGCCGCCGGTCTCCGCCCGCTCCTCCCTCATCCGGCGGCCACCCGCTCCAGCAGCCGCAGCGCCACCGCGTCGAACGCCTCCGGCGCCTCGATCGCGCTCAGGTGGCCGACCCCGGGGAGCACCGTCAGCTCCGCGTCGGGCAGCGCCCGCACCATCATCTCCGCCTCGGTGAGCGGCATCAGCGCGTCCTCCTCGCCCGCCACCACGGCGGCCGGCACCCGCAGCCCGGCCAGCACGTCGAGGCGCTCCGGGCGGGCCGCCATGGCCCGCTGCGCCCAGGCGACGGCGGCCGGCGGGGCGGCGGCGACCATCGCCTGCACCCGGTCGGCCAGGTGCTGCGAGCCCGGGGCGAGCTGCCCCTGCGCCATCCGCTCGTCCAGCAGCAGCCGGACGCTGTCGCGGGCCAGGACGGCGGAGGCGATCCGCTCCCGGTTCTCCTTGGCGGCCTGCGGGTCGGCGGTGGCCTTGGTGTTGGCCAGCAGCAGCCCGGCCAGCCGGTCCGGGTGGCGCTCGGCGAAGGCCATCGCCACGTAGCCGCCCATGGAGATCCCGCCGAGCACCGCCCGGTCGACGCCGGCGGTGTCGAGCAGCCGGGCGACGTCGTCGGCGACGGCCTCCAGCGAGGGTTCCTCCGGGCCCAGCCCGGTGCCGCCGAAGCCGCGCTGGTCGGGTGCGATCACCCGCACCCGGTTCCCGGCCGGGCCGGGGAGCTCGTCCAGTTGGGCGGACCACATGGCGGCGTTGAGCGGAAAGGCGTGCAGCAGCACGAGGGGTGTTCCGGTACCGCTCTCGCGGACCGGCACTGCGGAGGGGAGCTGGGTCATGGGGCCACCGTATTCCGGTGCGCCCGGCGGGCCCACTCAGCGGGCCGCCTTGTCCCGTTTGTCATAGCCTGACGGAGAGTGAGGGAGTCTCCATGATCGAGTTGCACGACCTGACCAAGCGTTACGGCACGACCCTGGCGGTGGACCGGCTGAGCTTCAAGGTCCCGCAGGGCGTGGTCACCGGGTTCCTCGGGCCCAACGGCGCCGGCAAGTCCACCACCATGCGCATGATCCTCGACCTCGACCGTCCCACCGGCGGCCGGGTGACCATCGACGGCAAGAGGTACGGACAGCTCAGCGAACCGCTCAAGTACATCGGCGCGCTGCTGGAGGCCAAGGCCGTCCACCCCGGCCGCACCGCCCGCGACCACCTGCTCTGGCTCGCCCAGAGCAACCGGATCCCCGAACGCCGGGTGGACGAGGTGCTCACCCTGGTCGGCCTCACCCCGGTCGCCCGCAAGCGCGCCCGGGGCTTCTCGCTGGGCATGGGCCAGCGCCTCGGCATCGCCAGCGCGCTGCTCGGCGACCCGGAGATCGTCATGTTCGACGAACCGGTCAACGGCCTGGACCCGGAGGGCATCCTCTGGATCCGCAACCTCATGAAGCGCCTCGCCGCGGAGGGCCGCACCGTCTTCGTCTCCTCGCACCTGATGAGCGAGATGGCCGTGACCGCCGACCACCTGGTGGTCATCGGAAAGGGCCGGCTGCTCGCCGACCTGCCGATGGCCGAGTTCATCCGCCGCAACTCCCGCTCCGCCGTCCGGCTGCGCAGCCCGCAGCCCGAGCGGCTGCTCGACGTCCTGGCGGCCGCCGGGCTGCGGCACGAGGCCGGCCCGGACGGCTCCTACGAGGTGGTGGACGGCGAGCTCGCCGCGCTCGGCGAGCTGGCCGCCGCGAACGGCGTGGTGCTGCACGAGCTCAGCCCGCAGCAGGCCTCGCTGGAGGAGGCGTTCATGCAGATGACGGCCGACGCGGTCGAGTACCACGCCGGCGACGGGCCGGGCACCGACGCGGCGGGCGCGCCCGGCGCCTGGGGCGCCGGCTGGGAGGGCGGCCGGGACCGGAATCCGGCCTCCCCCGACAAGGAGGAGAACTGAGATGGCGTCCTTCCCCGCGGTCCTGCGCTCCGAGTGGACCAAGATCCGCAGCGTCCGCTCGACGGTCTGGACCCTCGCGCTGACCTTCGTGGTCACCCTCGTCGTCGGCGCCCTGCTGTCCCTGCTCACCAACAACAACTTCGAGGAGTTCCGCAGCGAGGACTCCCCCTTCGACGCCACCGGCACCGCCTTCGCCGGCATCATGCTCGGCGAGCTGGCCATCATCGTCTTCGGGGTGCTGGCGATCGGCAACGAGTACAGCACCGGGATGATCCGGGTCACCCTGGCCGCCGTCCCGCAGCGCGGCACCCTGCTCACCGGCAAGGCCGTGGTGCTCGGCGCCCTCGCCCTGGCCGTCTCGCTGGTGACGGCCTTCGTCACCTTCTTCGCCGGCCAGGCGCTGCTCGGCGACCACTCCACGACGCTGGGCGAACCGAACGTGCTGCGCGCGGTGTTCGGCGCCGCGCTCTACCTCACGATGCTCTGCCTCTTCTCGGCGGGCGTCACCGCGATGCTGCACAACCAGACCCTGGCCCTGGGCGTGCTGGTGCCGTTCTTCTTCCTGCTCTCGCCGATCCTCTCGGCGGTACCGGGCGCCAAGACCGTCGCCCACTACTTCCCCGACTACGCCGGCTCCCGGATGCTGCTGGTGTACGAGCAGCACGGCCAGCCGTACGGGCCGTGGGCGGGCTTCGTCATCTGCCTGGCCTGGACGCTCGCCGCGCTGGCCGGCGGGGCACTGGTGCTGAAGAAGCGCGACGCCTGAGCGGGCGGCGGGTCAGTACCGGGGGGCGCCGCGGCCGCGGAGCAGGTTCGAGGCCCGGCGCTCCCGCGCGCCCCAGCAGGCCCGGTGCCAGTGCCGGCGGTCGTCCACCCCCGCGCCGTGCATCGGCCAGGCCACCACGTGGCCCACGCCGGGCGGGATCTCCTGGTCGCAGCCCGGGCAGCGGTAGTGCCGGCCGGCCGTGCCGGCGACGGTCTGCACCACCCAGTCGTCGCCCTGGTAGCTCTCGGTCCGGCGCAGCGAGCCGCCCAGCGGCGCGCCCGGCTCGGCCCGGTCGGGGTCGGCGGCGCTCTTGATCCGGTTGCGTCGGGGCGACACGGCGGCTACCTCTCTACGGGGTGCGGGAACCGTTCCAGCCTACGGCCGGGCAGCATCACTCCGAGCCACTATCACGGCTTCGGAGGATGATCGGGTGTTTCCCGGGAGATCCACCCGTTTCTCCGGAAAATCGGCGCCCCGACGTGCCATTGGCACATGACATCGGCTACTCACGAGGGGACAGGCGGGGCCCGCAGACCCTGCGCGCACCCGAGGAGGCCTCAGCAATGACCAGAACCAGCACCATCACGGCCGTCACCGCCACCGCCGGTACCCCACGACCCGCGGTCCAGCGCGCCGGCGCCGCCGCCTCGGACACCGCACCGGTCCGGGTCGGCGCCTTCCTGCTCTCCGCGCAGTTCCCCGGCCAGTCGCACGGCGAGGCACTGGACCGCACCGTGCGCGCCGCCGTCGCGGCCGAGCAGGCGGGGCTGGACAGCGTCTGGCTGGCCGAGCACCACTTCGTCCCGTACGGGGTCTGCCCCAACGCCGCCACCCTGGCCGCCCTGCTGCTCGGCCGGACCCGGCGGATCGGCGTCGGCACGGCGGTCAGCGTGCTCTCCACCACCCACCCGGTGGCGCTCGGCGAGCAGGCCGCGCTGCTCCACCTCACCTCCGACGGGCGCTTCACGCTCGGAGTGGGGCGCGGCGGCCCGTGGATCGACCTGGACGTCTTCGGCAGCGGCGTGGACGCCTTCGAGGGGGGCTTCCCGGAGCGGCTCGACCTGCTGCTGCGCTGGCTGCGCGGCTCCCGGGTGGGCGCGGCCGGGGAGCAGTTCAGCTTCCCCGAGGTGGCGGTGGTGCCCCGGGCCACCGAACCGCCCCGCCGCCCGGACCTCGGCGCCTGGCTGGGCCTCGACGACCGGACCGGTGTGCTGCGCTTCCCCCGCCAGCGCCAGGACGCCGACGGCCCCGCCGACGAGCACCTCACCACCGCCGGCCGTCCCGCGGCCGGACCGCCGGTGGTGGTCGCCTGCACCTCGCCCTCCGGGGTCCGCACCGCCGCCGAACGCGGCCTGCCGATGCTGCTGGGCATGCACTCCGGCGACGAGGACAAGCTGCACATGCTGGAGCTGTATCGTTCCGCCTGGCTGGCCGCCGGACGCGGCGAGGAGCAGTTGCGCCGGGTCGCCCGCCGGCACGTCGCGGCCGGAGTGGCCCAGGTCGACGACCGCACCTCGGCCGCCCGGGCCACCCTGCTGCGCGCGATGCCCGGCTGGTTCGAGTTCGGGCTCGGCGCGCACCGCACGGTGGACGGCCGGGAGCGCAAGATGCGCGACCCGCGCCAGTACACCGAACTGCTCTGCGACCTGCACGCGGTCGGGACGCCGAGGCAGTGCGCGGACCGGCTCCTGGCCACCGCCGAGCGGACCGGCATCCGCCGTTTCGCCCTGCTCGCCGAGGGCAGCGGCGACCGGGAGGCGACCCTGCACAACATCGCCCGGCTCGGCTCCGAGGTCCTGCCCCAGCTGAGCTGAGCCGAGCCGAGCCGGTGTCCGGCTCAGCAGTCGCGGAGCTCGTCGGACTGGTTGAGCAGCTGTTCGCGGACCGAGGTGAAGCGCTCGTAGCGCTTCTTGTTGGCGGAGGACGGCCGGAACACCGCCACCCGGTGACAGTTCTGGAAGGCCAGCTCGACGCCGAAGTGCCGCTCCAGGGCACCCCGGATCGCGTTGCTGGCGAGCGCGCGCAGGAGCTGGCCGCGGGCCTGCTCGCTGGGCGGCGGTACCTGGTTGTCGGCGAAGTCGGTGCCGTCGACCTCCGTCTGGGCGACCAGCGAGCTGATCAGGTCCCAGGCGTAGGGCAGGGAGACGCGGACGCAGTCGACGAACTCCCGCTCGTCGACCTCGTCCCGCTCGGCCTTCTCCAGCAGGGCCGGTGAGACGTCGAGCGACATGGGTTCTCCTCTCGCGAACCACCCGCGCGACGCCCGGGTGGTGATGCGTAGTCCAAGTCCAAGCTGAGGGTGAGGGTGGGACGCGTGTGTGTCCGGAGCACCGTCGGACGGGTGTGACGCCGCCGGACGGCCGGGTTTCCGGCACCGCGCCGACGCGGGGGCGCCGAGGACCTGTCGAGGGAGACGTTGGTCGGGGGCGCCGGCCGCTCAGGACAGCGTGGCAGTCAACGCGGGGCCAGGCCGGTCATTCCTGCGGATTGCTCCCGGAATGCGCCCGGGTGCACCACATTGGCCGGATCCTGTCGGATCGTTCATCTGAAGTCTCCATCCCCGTTGACAGCGCTCCCGCAAGCAATCCGTCACACACCGTAGCGGCCTATGGTGGTGGCCGCCAGGGTGCCGACAGGCATTCGCCGGATCGCAGGGCATCCATCGTGGCGGGGTTCGCGGATTCTTCACCCGGTCGTCGTGGAATCGCATCAACTGGCCCCGGTGGGCTAGCGTGGTCGACCGTGCGTCTCGTAATTGCCCGCTGCTCAGTCGACTATGCCGGTCGGCTCTCCGCCCATCTGCCCTCCGCCACCAGGCTCATCCTGGTCAAGGCCGACGGCAGCGTCAGCATCCACGCCGACGACCGCGCCTACAAGCCGCTCAACTGGATGTCCCCGCCGTGCGTCCTCAAGGAGGCCGACGGGGTCTGGACGGTGGAGAACAAGGCCGGCGAGAAGCTCATCATCACGCTGGAGGAGGTGCTGCACGACTCCTCGCACGAACTCGGCGTGGATCCCGGCCTCATCAAGGACGGTGTCGAGGCCCACCTCCAGGAGCTCCTCGCGGACCGGATGGAGGTGCTCGGCTCCGGCTGGTCGCTGATCCGCCGCGAGTACCCGACCGCGATCGGCCCGGTGGACATCCTCTGCCGCGACGCCGACGGCACGACGATCGCCGTCGAGATCAAGCGGCGCGGCGAGATCGACGGCGTCGAGCAGCTCACCCGGTACCTGGAGCTGCTCAACCGGGACCCGCTGCTGGCCCCGGTGAAGGGCGTCTTCGCCGCGCAGGAGATCAAGCCGCAGGCGCGCGTGCTGGCCACCGACCGCGGCATCGGCTGCGTGGTCCTGGACTACGACGAGCTGCGCGGCATCGACGACGACAAGCTGAAGCTCTTCTGACCCGGCCGGTCACGGACCGGTCGGCGGCGGAGCCGTCGTGGGCGCCGTCGGGCTCGCCGAGCCCGGCGGCGCCGTCGTCTCCGTGGGCGTCTGGGTGGCGGGCTGGGTGGGCACCGGGGGCGTCGTGACGGGGGGCTGGGCGGTCGTCTCGCCGGTCGGCGGAGTGACGCCGCCGGCACTCCCCCCGCCGCCCGCGCTGCCCCCGCCGCCCGCGCTCCCCCCGCTGCCGGCCGTCCCGCCACCGCCGCTCGTCCCACCGCCGCCCGCGGCGCCGCCCGTGCCGCCCGCGGCGCCGCCGTCCGAGCCGCCCGCCGGGGGCTGCGGCGGGTTCGGGGCCTGGGTCTGCGGCGCGGCGGCGGAGGTGCTCGGCCCCGGGCTCGGTGAACGGCTCGGCCGCTTCGACGCCGAGGCCGACGGCGAGCCGGACGCCGTCCGCGGGGCGGTGGCGCTGCCGCTCGGCGCCGGTTCGTCCTCCGGTTCCTCCGGGGCCTGCGCGCCCGCTCCCTCCGCGGAACCGTCGGCGGTCGGCGCCGTCGGGGCGGACGGCGAGGACGCGGCCGGCGAGGGCCGCGTCGCGGTGGAACGCGGCGAGGCGCCGGCGCCGGGCGCCACCGGGCCGTCGTCGCTGCTGCTGTGCGGGTCGTTGCCCTTCTCCTCGCCGGACACGGCCACCCCGACCGCCGTGCCGAGCACGCCGAGCGCCAGGACGGCCGCCGAGGCGGCGATCGCCGCGCGCCTGCTCCCGAACCGCACCGGCACCCGGGCGATGGCCCGCAGCCCGGGCCGGCGGGCCGGCGCCGCCTTGGCCGGCGCGGCGGCCGGCAGCTGCCGGCCCTCGGCCCGCAGCAGGTCGAGCATCCGGCGCGCCCCGGCCGCCCCGCGCGACTCGCCGATCGCGCCGCGCAGCGCCAGTGCGGCCTCCAACTCGGCCGTGGCCCGGCCGGGTTCGTGGACGCAGACGGCGTACACGCCCAGCTCGTGGTGGAACCAGGCCTCGTCGGCCCGGGCACCGGTGCGCCGGGCTGCCTCCAGGCCGAGCCGCAGAGCGTGCTCCCAGGCCCCCCAGCGCAGCGCCAGCGCCAGCGCCGGGGCCGCCGCCCGGGCCAGCCGCAGCACCGCGTCGTGCCGTCCGGCGGCCCGGTCCGCGAGCAGGACGCCGATCACCACCTCGGCCTCGGCGGCGATCTGCGCCGGCGAGACCGAGGAGTGGCCGACCCACCAGGCGAAGTGCTGGGCGGCGCCGTCGGTGCTGCCACGGGCGGGCCAGTGCGGGGCGAGCAGCTCCAGCGCCCCGGCGGTGAGCCGGTGGTGGCCGCCGATCGGGGCGGCGAGCCCGGCGTCGGCGAGTTCGGCGAGCGCGCTCTCGCCCTGGCCGACGTCGATCAGCGCGGGCAGGTGCGGGGCGGTCGGGCACTCGCCGCCGAGCGCCACGGCGAGCCGCAGCACGGCCTGCGCGGTCTCGCTCAGCCCCTCGGCGAGCCGGACGGCGGGCAGGGTGGACTCGGCGACCGAGGGCAGCGGCACGGTGTCGCGCAGCGCGGCCTCGCGCACCGCCGGGTCGGGGTGGTGGACGGGCTCGGCCACCGCGCCGAAGACGTCCATCCGGTCCTCCTCGGCGGCGACCAGCGCGTCCACCGCGACGTCCCGCTGGCGCAGCAGCGCGGCGGCCTGGACGAAGCGCAGCGGCAGGCCCTCGGACTCGAACCAGAGGTCCACCGCCCAGGCCTTCTCGGCGGCGTCCAGGGGCCGTCCGGCCAGCCGGGCGGCGAGGGCCAGGCAGGCGGGCCGGGAGAGGCCGGCCACCAGGTGGTCCCGGAGCCGGGAGTCCGCCGGGAGCAGCGGGCCGTCGGAGGCGGTGGAGATCAGGAAGGCGCAGTCGGGGGCGGCGGCGAGCATCGCCTCCAGTTCGCCGCCGGCGGGCTCGACCTCGTCGATGACGACGATCGCGCCGACGCCGGCGAGGTGCTCGGCGAGCTGACCGGGGTCGGGACGGTGGCCGGGGGCGTGGTGGGTGGCCGCGAAGAGGTCCTGGAGCAGGTCGGCGGCGGTGCGCCGGTGGCCGCAGAGCCGCACCACGCCGCCGGGGGCGAGGCCGGCGGCCGCGTCGGCGACGGCGGACAGCAGGGCGCTGCGCCCGGAGCCGGCCTGGCCGACCAGGCGTATGGACCGGCCTTCGGCGAGCATGCCGAGCAACTGGGTGACGTCGGCCTCGCGGTCGAGCAGCGGCTGGTCGGCGGGCCCGGCGCCGAGGGCGAGCGGGCCGACCTGGCGGCCGGTGTCGCCGGCCGGGCCGCGGCCGGGCGTGCCGGGGCCGTTGCGGCGGGGCCGGGGGCGCCATTCCGCGGGGCAGGGGCGGACCTCGGAGCCCTCGGGGCCGCCGACGGTCACCAGCAGTCCGCCGGAGACCAGCTCCCCGCTCCGGGTGCGCACGGACTCCTGCCGGAAGTCACCGGTTGGCTGTGCCACGTTCTGCTCCGCCCCACGCTCGCGCCGTCCACCCCTGGCGGCCGCCGCGCCCGGCAAGGGCGGGCCGGGCGGCCGTGTCCTGACCGCCAGACTCTCGCACATCCGTCCCCGCCCGCGCAGGGTGGTCCCGGGGTCCGCGCCGTCCTCGGCGGGTCCCGGGGGGTCAGACGGCCGGGAGGGTGGCGCCGCGGGGGTCGGCGGTGAGGCCCTCGACCGCGAGGATGCGGTGCAACCGGGTGGCCACCAGCAGGCGCTGGAGCTGGGCGGGGACGGAGCGGAGCACCAGACGGCGGCCGATGCGCCCGGCCCGGCGGTGGGTGCCCATGATCACGCCCAGGCCGGTGGCGTCCCAGAACTCCAGCCGGGCGAGGTCGAGGACGAGGTCGCCGAGGCCGCCGTCGACGGCCTGGTGCAGCCGGGACCGCGCGTCGGCGGCGGTGCGCACGTCGAGGCGGCCTTCGATGGCCAGCGCCGCGTGGTCGCCGGTGATGCGCATGCTCTCCTCCTCCGCGTGGCGGGCCTGGGGTACGGGTGTGCGGGTGCGTGCTGTGCGGGTGTCGGTGGGTCCGGGTGTCGGTGGATCCGGGTGTCGGTGGATCCGGGTGGGCTGGCGGTCTCGGGCCGGAGGGGCGGGGCGGTGGCGGTCCGGGCGCCGGGCGGGCCCCGCTTCCCCACGCGCCGGCCCCGGCCGGAATGCCGGGTTCCCCGTCATCCATCTGACGGTGAGCCGGCCCCCTGGGTTGCTGGTTATGGCCGGATCTGAAGCAATTTCACCCGTCCGAGGGAATATACGCAGGAACTCTCCACACCTACGCTCGATTACCGCCCAAATCACCCGTCTGCGGCACCCGGCGTGAGGAAACTCACCCGCTCCACGGGGGGACGGGCCGTCCGGTTCCTACCCGCACGGCCCGCCCGTTCACCGGCTCGGGGTCACTTGCCCTCGTACGGGTAGAAGCCGCGGCCGCTCTTGCGGCCGAGGTCGCCGGCGGTGACCATCCGGGCCATGATCTCCGGGGCGGCGAACTTCTCGTCCTGGGTCTCGTCGTAGATGTTCCGCGCGGCGTGCAGCAGGATGTCCACGCCGGTCAGGTCGGCGGTCTGCAGCGGACCCATCGGGTGGCCGAAACCGAGCCGGCAGGCGGTGTCGATGTCCTCGGCGGTGGCCACGCCCGACTCGTAGAGCTTGGCGGCCTCGACGACCAGCGCGGTGATCAGACGGGTCGTGACGAAACCGGCCACGTCGCGGTTGACCACCACGACCTCCTTGCCGACGCCCTCGGCGAAGGCACGGGCGGCGGCCAGCGTGGCGTCACTGGTCTTGTAGCCGCGCACCAGCTCGACCAGCTTCATCAGCGGCACCGGCGAGAAGAAGTGCACGCCGACGACCGACTCGGGGCGGGAGGTGACGGCGGCGATCCGGGTGATCGGGATGGCGGAGGTGTTGGAGGCGAGCACCGCGCCGTCCTTGGCGAGCTTGTCGAGCTCCTTGAAGACGCCCTCCTTGACGTCCAACTGCTCGAAGACGGCCTCGACCACGATGTCGGCCCCGGCGACCGCGCCCAGGTCGGTGGTGGTGGTGATCCGGCCGAGCGCCGCCTCGGCGTCCTCGGCGGTGAGCTTCCCCTTGGAGACGAACTTGTCGTACGAGGCGCGGATACCGTCGACGCCGCGCCGCAGCGCCTCCTCGGTCACGTCGCGCAGGACCACCGGGTGCCCGGCCCGGGCGGAGACCTGGGCGATGCCGGCGCCCATCAGGCCGGCACCGATCACGGCGATCTGCTTGCTGGACGCACTGCTCATGGCTTGGTCTCCCGATGCCGTCGCCGCCCCGCTGGGCGGGCCCTGAAGGCGGCTCAAGGCAGGGGTCGCCCACCGAGCCGCATCGCTCATGGGCCGGACTCTAGCCCCCGGACGGGGCGCGTGGTGCCATCCGAGGGTGTGATCTGTGACCGACCTGGTCACGTGAGCAAATCGGTCGATCAGATCATCAGCCCGAGGTCCTGGGCGAGGATCGCCGCCTGCACCCGGCTGCGCAGCCGCAGCTTCGCCAGGATCCGGCTGACGTGCGTCTTGGTGGTCGCCTCGGCCATCTCCAGCCGCCCGGCGATCTCACCGTTCGACAGACCGGCGCCGATGCAGGCCAGTACCTCCCGCTCGCGCGGCGTCAGCCCCTCCACCGCCGCCCGCACCTCGGGCCCCACCACCCGGTCCGGGCGGGCGAAGGTGCCGATCAGCCGCCGGGTCACCGAGGGCGCCAGCATGCCGTCCCCGCGGGCCACCGTGCGGATGCCCTCGATCAGGGTGTCCGCCTCCAGGTCCTTCAGCAGGAACCCGGCCGCCCCGGCCCGCAGCGCGCCGTAGACGTACTCGTCCAGGTCGAAGGTGGTCAGCACCAGGACCTGCGCCGCCCCGGCCGCCACCACCTGCCGGGTCGCCGAGACGCCGTCCAGCCGGGGCATCTGCACGTCCATCAGGACCACGTCCGGCCGCAGCTCCAGGGCCAGCCGGACGGCCTCCTCGCCGTCCGCCGCCTGCCCGACCACCTCCAGCCCCGGTTCGGCCCGCAGGATCATCACCAGCGCCGCCCGGACCGCCGCCTGGTCCTCCGCGACCAGCACCCGGATCGTCATGCCCGCCCCGCTCCTTCCTCCGTCGACAGCGCCCGCGGCAGCACCGCGCGCACGCTCCAGCAGTCCTCCCTCGGCCCGGCCTCGAAGCTGCCGCCCAGCAGCGAGGCCCGCTCCGCCATGCCGACCAGCCCGGCCCGGGCGCCCGGCAGCGCCTGCCCGGCCCCCTGGCGGAACGGACTGTCCACGGCGATCCGCAGCTCCTCCGGGCGGAAGTCCAGCAGCACCCGCACCTCCCCCGGACCGGCGTGCTTGAGCGCGTTGGTCAGCGACTCCTGCACGATCCGGTACGCCGCCAGCTCCACCGGCACCGGCAGGTCGCCGCGCTCGCCCCGCTCGGCCATCGCGAAGTCCAGCCCGACGTCCTGCCCGGCCGCCCGTGCCTTGGCGAGCAGCGCGTCCACCGCCGACAGGTCCGGCGCGGCGTAGGACTCGTCGGCCTCGCCGCCGCCGCTGTCCCGCAGCAGCCCGATGATGCGGCGCATCTCGGCCAGTCCCTGGACGCTGTTCTCCCGGATCACCCCGAGCACCTCGACCACCGGATCGTCCGCCGGCCGCCGCTGACGCCGCGCCACCGACTGCGCACCGGTCGCGTGGATCGCGATCGCCGACAGGTGGTTGGCCACCACGTCGTGCAACTCGCGGGCCATCCGGGCCCGTTCGGCGACCACCGCCTCGCGCCGGTCCATCTCCGAGAGCAGCGCGGTCTGTTCCGCCCGCAGCCGCTGAGTCTCCGCCTCCTGGCGGTGCTTGCGCACGATGTCGGCGGTCCACAGCGGGCCCAGGAAGATCAGCACGGTGATCACGGCCACCGTGACGGCCGTCGCCGGCTGGTCGTACACGAGGGTCAGGGTGGTCAGCACCAGCACCGAGGCGGTGCCGGTGGCGTGCAGCACCGGCGACATCCGGCGGGGGCCGTACACCACCGCCGCGTAGAGCAGGTCGGTGTACATCATGGTGGTCGCCAGCAGCGCGCCGGAGAAGATGCTCCCGGCGAAGACCAGTCCGCCGAGCACCGCGATCAGGACCGGCCTGGTCCGCCGGACGAGCTCCAGCCCCGCCATGGCCACCAGGGCCGGCAGCACCTGCCAGCGCGGGATGGCCGAGGAGTGGTCGTACACCTGGAAGGCGATCAGCAGCAGCCCGCCGAGCAGGCCCGCGAGCGCGATGCCCGCGTCGACCTGCCGTGGGGTGGGTGTCGGTCTGCGCACGCCCCCCATCAGATCATCCCGGCCCGCCACCGGGCTCGGGTGCCGGGAGGAGTCCGGGTACATCGAAAGGTGCAGCCCGGGCCCGTCCCCGGCGACGACGCGCGCGCGGGGGGTGCTCCGGGAGCCTGGAAGCATCACCCACTCCCGGAGGAGACCATGATCGTCACCCTGATCGTCGCCGCCGAGATCGCCTTCTGGCTGGTCCTCTCACTGGGCCTCGCCACCCGCTACCTGCTGCGTCTGCGCAGGGCGAGCACCGTTCTGCTGGTCGGGCTGCCCGTGATCGACCTGGTGCTCTTCCTGCTCACCTTCCTCGACCTGCGCGGCGGCGCCACCGCCTCCTGGACCCACCCGCTGGCCGCGAGCTACCTGGGCTTCTCGATCGGCTACGGCCCGTCGGTGGTCCGCTGGGCCGACGCCCGCTTCCTGCACCGCTTCGCCGGCGGCCCGAAGCCGCTGCCCGCGCCCAAGTACGGCAGCGCGCGCAGCCGCTACGAGTGGACGGTCTGCCGGCGCACACTGGTCTCGGTGGCGATCACGATCACCCTGATCACCGTGCTGAGGCTGTTCACCGACGCGCCCGGCACCTCCGTCTTCGACCAGTGGTACTGGAAGCTGGGGATCGCCGCGGTGGTGAACACCGCGATCGCCGTCAGCTACACGCTCTGGCCGAAGGAGCCGCCGGCCGGCGCGATCGTCGAGGACGGCCGGATCGTGGGCTCGCGGGTCCCCGAGCGGGCGGACCGCTGACTCAGCGGTTCTCGCCCGGCACCCAGAGCACGTCGCCGCGCTCCTTGTTGGCCGAGCGGGCCAGGATGAACAGCAGGTCGGACAGCCGGTTGAGGTACTTGGCGGTCAGCGGGTTGACGGTGTCCCCGTGCGTGTCGATCGCCGCCCAGGTGGCCCGCTCTGCCCGGCGCACCACCGTGCAGGCCAGGTGCAGGTGGGCGGCGCCGGGGGTGCCGCCGGGCAGGATGAAGCTGCGGAGCTTCTCCAGCGTCTCCAGGTAGTGGTCGCAGTCCGCCTCCAGCTTGTCGATGTAGGACTGCTCGACCCGCAGCGGCGGGTACTGGGGGTCCTCCACCACCGGGGTGGCCAGGTCGGCGCCGACGTCGAAGAGGTCGTTCTGCACCCGGGTCAGCACCGCGACCACGTCCTCGGGCAGCGCGCTGGCCGCGACCGCCACGCCGATCGCGGCGTTGGCCTCGTTGGTGTCGGCGTACGCGACCAGTCGCGGGTCGGTCTTGGTCGTGCGGCTCATGTCGCCCAGCGCGGTGGTGCCGTCGTCGCCGGTGCGGGTGTAGATGCGCGTCAGATTGACCATGCGGCCAGCCTAGCGGGACCGGTCCGGGCGTCGGCCCCCGTCAGGCGACGTTGACCCGCTGCCCGGGCGGGGCCGCCTCCAGCCAGGCGAGGAAGCCGGTGAGCGCGTCCTCGCTCATCGCCAGCTCCAGCGGGGCGCCGTTGTGCAGGCAGCGCAGCACCACCGAGCCGGAGAGCAGGGCCAGCTCCTCCTGCCCCTCCGGGTAGCGCCGGCCGAGCACCTCGATCTCCCGGCGCGGCAGGACCTTGCGCGGGCGCGGGGCGTAGGAGAAGACCCGGAACCACTCGATCGAATCGCCGCTGTACCGGCCGATACCAAAAACCCACCCCTTGCCGTCGGTCTGCGGGACCGGGGCCGGGGTGGGTTGGCCGTTCTCGTCGAGGTCGGGCTGCGTCGAGGCGTCGGCCGGCATTTTGAGCCGGTAGCTGCAGTCGAACGTGCCACCGACCCGCTGGATCACACGGCGGCGTACCGCGAACGCGACCAACCCGATCACACCGAGCGCCACGACCGCCGCACACACCACAAGGGCGAGGACCATGCTCACCTACCTCCTCGCTACCCGCGTTCCCCGTGTCGGTCGTACCAACGACCGCGTTGACCTACCAACTGAGACGACAGTCCCGGGGTCACGCTCACGCGTCCCCGGGACCGTCGGTCGACCCCGCTCGGGCGGGGTCCGGCGCACTCAGGCGTGGACCTTGTGGCCGCGCGCCGCGAACAGCCGGACCTCGGCGCGACGCTCGGCGTGCGCGTCCAGGTCGGACTTGGCCTTCTCCAGTGCGCGCTCGGCGCGCGCGACGTCGATCTCGTCCGCCAGCTCGGCGATCTCCGCGAGCAGAGACAGCTTGTTGTCGGCGAAGGAGATGAAGCCGCCGTGCACCGCGGCGATCACGGTGCCGCCGTCCGTGGTGCGGATGGTGACCGGACCGGTCTCCAGCACGCTCAGCACCGGGGTGTGACCCGGCATGATGCCGGTGTCACCGGAGGCCGTACGGGCGACGACGATGGTGGCCGCACCGGACCACACCTTGCGGTCGGCTGCGACCAGCTCGACGTGCAGCTCAGCCAACGTGGGCTCCTAGGCTCATGCAACGCCCGATTACTCGGGAGTTTCGGTAAGAATAACGGGCCCGCGCCCCCGGCATGAAACCGGCGGCACGGATTTGACCGGAATCACAGCCGATGCGACGCGAGGGGTGGGTCCCAGGGTTGGGGCCCACCCCTCGCGGTCACGCTCGGCTGCTACCGGCCGGACTACTTCTTCGCCAGCTCGGCGGCGTTCTTCTCCAGGTCCTCGATGCCACCGCACATGAAGAAGGCCTGCTCCGGGACGGAGTCGTACTTGCCGTCCGCGATCGCGTTGAAGGCCTCGATGGTCTCCGACAGCGGAACGGTCGAGCCCTCGACACCGGTGAACTGCTTCGCCACGTAGGTGTTCTGCGAGAGGAAGCGCTCGATGCGGCGGGCACGGTGGACCGTGACCTTGTCCTCCTCGGACAGCTCGTCGATACCGAGGATCGCGATGATGTCCTGGAGGTCCTTGTACTTCTGCAGGATCCCCTTGATACGGACGGCCGTGTCGTAGTGGTTCGCAGCGATGTACCGCGGGTCGAGGATGCGGGACGTGGAGTCCAGCGGGTCGACGGCCGGGTAGATGCCCTTCTCCGAGATCGGACGCGACAGAACGGTGGTCGCGTCCAGGTGGGCGAAGGTGGTGGCCGGCGCCGGGTCGGTCAGGTCGTCCGCGGGGACGTAGATCGCCTGCATCGAGGTGATCGAGTGACCGCGGGTCGAGGTGATGCGCTCCTGCAGGAGGCCCATCTCGTCGGCCAGGTTCGGCTGGTAACCCACCGCGGAGGGCATGCGGCCGAGCAGGGTCGACACCTCGGAACCGGCCTGGGTGAACCGGAAGATGTTGTCGATGAAGAGGAGCACGTCCTGCTTCTCGACGTCGCGGAAGTACTCCGCCATGGTCAGCGCGGAGAGCGCGACGCGCAGACGGGTGCCCGGCGGCTCGTCCATCTGGCCGAAGACCAGCGCGGTCTTGTCCAGAACGCCCGAGTCGACCATCTCGTCGATGAGGTCGTTGCCCTCACGGGTGCGCTCGCCGACACCGGCGAACACCGACACACCACCGAAGTTCTCGGCGACGCGGTAGATCATCTCCTGGATCAGAACGGTCTTGCCGACACCGGCACCACCGAACAGACCGATCTTGCCACCCTGGACGTACGGGGTGAGGAGGTCGATGACCTTGATGCCGGTCTCGAACATCTCGGTCTTGGACTCGAGGTCCTTGAACTCCGGGGCCTTGCGGTGGATCGGCCAGCGGACCTCGACCTGCTTGTCGAACTCCGCCTGGTCCACGTTCAGCACGTCGCCGAGGGCGTTGAAGACCTTGCCCTTGGTGATCTGGCCGACCGGGACCGAGATCGCGGCACCCGTGTCGGTGACCTGCGAGCCACGGACCAGACCGTCGGTCGGCTGCATCGAGATGCCGCGGACCAGGCCGTCGCCGAGGTGCTGGGCGACCTCGAGGGTCAGGGTCTTCTTGCCCGTGCCGTCGGGGTTGTCCACCTCGACGTGCAGGGCGTTGAACATGTCCGGGATGGCGTCGACGGGGAACTCCACGTCGACGACCGGGCCGATGACCCGCGCGACGCGGCCCGTCGCCGTGGTCGGCTCAACAGTGGTGGTCATACTCATTCGCTCCCCGCGCTAGCGTCGGCCAGGGCGTTCGCGCCACCGACGATCTCGCTGATTTCCTGGGTGATCTCGGCCTGACGGGCCGAGTTGGCAAGCCGCGTGAGCGACTTGATGAGCTCGCCGGCGTTGTCCGTCGCGCTCTTCATGGCGCGGCGGCGGGCGGCGTGCTCGGAGGCGGCCGACTGCAGCAGCGCGTTGTAGATCCGGCTCTCGACGTACCGCGGCAGCAGCGCGTCCAGGACGCCCTCCGCCGACGGCTCGAAGTCGTACAGCGGGAAGATCTCCGACTTGGCCGGCTTCTGGTCGCTGAGCTGGACCTCGTCCAGCTTCAGCGGCAGCAGCCGCGCCTCCACCGCGTTCTGCGTCAGCATGGACACGAACTCGGTCGAGATCAGGTGGAGCTCGTCCACGCCGCCGGTCTCCGCCGTGAAGGCCTCGATCAGCTCGGACGCCACCGTCTTCGCGTCGCCGTAGGTCGGCTTGTCGGAGAAGCCCGTCCACGAGCTCTCGACCGCGAGGTTGCGGAACCCGTAGTACGAGACGCCCTTGCGGCCGACGATGTACGTCACCACGTCCTTGCCCTCGGCGCGCAGGCGCTCGGAGAGCGTCGCCGCGGCCTTGATGGCGTTGGTCGAGTAGCCGCCCGCCAGACCGCGGTCCGCCGTGATCAGCAGGACCGCGGCGCGCGAGGCGCTCGGGTTCTCGGTGGTGAGCGGGTGCTTGGCGTTGGACCGGGTGGCCACCGCCGTCACCGCCCGGGTGAGCTCATCGGCGTACGGAGTGGAGGCGGCCACCGCGCGCTGCGCCTTGACGATGCGCGACGCGGAGATCATCTCCATCGCCTTGGTGATCTTCTTCGTCGCGGTGACAGAGCGGATCCGGCGCTTGTAGACCCGAAGCTGTGCTCCCATGGGTCGTTACGTCCTTTCCCTCGCTACCGGACTCAGGCCTGCTCGGAGAGCAGCTTGCCGTCAGCGGTCTGGTAACCCGCCTTGAAGGACTCGATGGCCTTCGTCAGCGCGTCGACGGTGCCGTCGGCCAGCAGGCCGGTCTCGACGATGCCGGCGAGCAGGTCCTTGTGCTGCAGGCGCACGTAGTCCAGGAACTCGCGCTCGAAGCGGCGGATCTCCGCGACCGGGACGTCGTCCAGCTTGCCGGTGGTGCCGGCCCAGATGGAGACGACCTGCTCCTCGACCGGGAACGGCTGGTACTGGCCCTGCTTCAGCAGCTCGACCATGCGCGCACCGCGCTCCAGCTGGGCCTTGGAGGCCGCGTCCAGGTCGGAACCGAAGGCGGCGAAGGCCTCCAGCTCACGGTACTGGGCGAGGTCCAGACGCAGACGGCCGGCGACCGAGCGCATGGCCTTGATCTGGGCGGAGCCACCGACGCGGGAGACCGAGATACCGACGTTCACGGCCGGGCGGATGCCGGCGTTGAACAGGTCGGACTCCAGGAAGCACTGGCCGTCGGTGATGGAGATGACGTTGGTCGGGATGTACGCCGAGACGTCGTTGGCCTTGGTCTCGATGATCGGCAGACCGGTCATCGAGCCGCCGCCGAGGGCGTCGTTCAGCTTGGCGCAGCGCTCCAGCAGGCGGGAGTGCAGGTAGAAGACGTCACCCGGGTAGGCCTCGCGGCCCGGCGGGCGGCGCAGCAGCAGGGAGACGGAGCGGTAGGCCTCGGCCTGCTTCGACAGGTCGTCGAAGATGATCAGGACATGCTTGCCGTCGTACATCCACTCCTGGCCGATGGCCGAGCCGGTGTACGGGGCGAGGTACTTGAAGCCGGCCGGGTCGGAGGCGGGAGCGGCCACGATGGTGGTGTACTCCAGCGCGCCGGCCTCCTCCAGGGCGCCGCGGACGGACGCGATGGTGGAGCCCTTCTGGCCCACGGCGACGTAGATGCAGCGGACCTGCTTCTCCGGGTCGCCCGAGCGCCAGTTGTCGCGCTGGTTGATGATCGTGTCGACGGCCACCGCGGTCTTGCCGGTCTGGCGGTCACCGATGATCAGCTGACGCTGGCCACGGCCGATCGGGGTCATCGCGTCGATGGCCTTGATGCCGGTCTGCAGCGGCTGCTTGACCGACTTGCGGGCCATGACGCCCGGAGCCTGGAGCTCCAGGGCGCGACGGCCGGTCGAGGCGATGTCGCCCAGGCCGTCGATCGGGTTGCCCAGCGGGTCCACGACGCGGCCGAGGTAGCCGTCGCCGACCGGGACGGAGAGGACCTCTCCGGTGCGGCGCACCGTCTGGCCCTCCTCGATGCCGCCGAACTCACCGAGGACGACGACACCGATCTCGCGGGTGTCGAGGTTCAGCGCGAGGCCGAGGGTGCCGTCCTCGAACTTCAGCAGCTCGTTCGCCATGACCGAGGGCAGACCCTCGACATGGGCGATGCCGTCCGCCGCGTCAGTGACCGTGCCGACCTCTTCCACAGAGGCGGCGTCCGGCTGGTACGACTGGACAAAGTCGGCCAGCGCGTCCCGGATCTCCTCCGGACGGATCGTAAGCTCCGCCATCAGGCTTCCCTGCTCTCCTAGTTTGCGATCCTCGGCCCGCCATTGAGGGCCGCAAGTACTCGACTCTCGGCCGGGTCGTATGAACCGGCCGTACGTTTTCCCGACTCCGGTGGAGCCGGTTTCCCGACCGAGGGTCGGATGTGCTGCTTGGGTGCTCAGCCTTCGAGCGACTGACGAGCGCCCTCAAGGCGGCTCGACACCGTGCCGTCGATGATCTCGTCACCGATCTGCACCCGGACACCGCCGACGACCTCGGGGTCGATGTCGATGTTCAGGTGGACCTGGCGGCCGTACAGCCGGCCGAGGGCACCCGACAGGCGCTCCTTCTGGCCGTCCGACAGCGGCGCCGAGGTGGTGACCTGGGCCACCACACGGTCACGCCGGGCCGCGGCGAGCTTGGAGTAGGACTCCAGCCCCTGCTCCAGGCTACGGCCACGCGGGTTGGTGACCAGGCTGGTGACCAGCCGCACGGTGCCCGCGTTGGCGCGGCCGCCGAGCAGCTTCTTGATCAGGGCCGCCTTGGCGACGGCGCCGGCCTTGGGCTCGGTCAGCGCGGAACGCAGCTCGTGCGAGCCGCTCACCACCCGGCCGAACCGGAAGAGCTCGTCCTCGACGTCGTCCAGGGCACCGGCCTTGTCGGCGGCGATGACCTCGGCGTACGCGGCCAGCTGCTCCGTGGCGTCGACCAGGTCGCGGGCGCCCGACCAGCGGGACCGGACCAGGCCGGAGACCAGGTCGACCGTCTCGCCGGACACCTGGCCGGTCAGCAGCGAGGAGACCAGCTGCGCCTTGTCCTGGCCCGACCGGGAGGGGTCGGTCAGAACGCGGCGGAGCGACACCTCACGGTCCAGCAGGGTCGTGACGGCGGTGAGCTCCTCGGCGAGCACGGCCGCGTCCACCGAGGTGGAGTCGGTCAGGCTCTCCAGGTTCTGCCGCCCGGCGGCCAGAGCCTCGCGGCTGGCGCCGATCACTTGGCCGCACCCTGAGCAACGGCGGCCTTGGCCTCCAGCTCGTCCAGGAAGCGGTCGACGACACCGCTCTGCCGCGCGTGGTCCTCAAGGGACTCACCCACGATGCGGGACGCCAGCTGGGTGGCCAGCGAGCCCACGTCCTGGCGCAGGGCGGCGGTCGCCTGCTTCTTGTCGGCCTCGATCTGGGCGTGGCCGGCGGCGACGATGGCCTCGCGCTGGCGCTGGCCCTCCTCGCGCATCTCGGCGAGCTGGGCGGCGCCCTGCTCGCGAGCCTGCTCGATGATGCGAGCAGCCTCGTGACGCGCCTCGGCGAGCTCCGCGCGGTACTGCTCAAGCGTGGCCTGGGCCTCGGCCTGAGCGGCCTCGGCGCGCTCCATGCCGCCCTCGATCGCGTCCCGGCGCTCCGACAGCACCTTCTCGATGCTGGGGAGGAGCTTCTTGCCGAGGATCCCGAAGACGATGAAGAAGCAGAGCAGGCCGATGATGATCTCGGGCCATGCGGGCAGAAGGGGGTTCATGATCTCCCCCTCCTCCGCGAGGTGAGCCGCGATGCTCATATCTGGACCTTCCTCGAAGGGTCTACGCCGGGATTACTTGGGGCCCTGGCCGAAGACGAACGGCATGACGATGCCGATGAGGGCGAGCGCCTCGGTCAGCGCGAAGCCGATGAACATGTTGGAACGGATCAGGCCGGCGGCCTCGGGCTGACGGGCCATGGCCTGGACACCGTTACCGAAGATGAGACCGACACCGATGCCGGGGCCGATCGCGGCGAGGCCGTAGCCGATGGAAGCGACGGAACCGTAGACGCCGACCTCAGCGAGCATGCTCATTGCAATGTGTCCTTTGCGGGGATGGTGATCCGGTGGTGATTGGCCACCGGGCGTTCCGGGGGGTGGTTCAGGAGGGCCGCAGCCCCTGGCTCAGTGCGCCTCTTCCAGGGCACCGGCGATGTAGCTGCTGGCCAGCATCACGAAGATGTAGGCCTGCAGGAACTGGACCAGCAGCTCGAAGGCGGTCAGGCCGACGGCGACGATGAACGAGGCCGAGCCGTACAGCGCGCCCAGGGTCGGGCTGAGCAGGTACCAGGAGGCGATGGAGAACATCACGATCAGCAGGTGGCCGGCGAACATGTTCGCGAAGGCTCGGACCGCGAGCGTGAAGGGGCGCACGAAGATGTTCGAGAAGAACTCGATCGGCACCAGGATGAACATGACCCAGCCGGGGATGCCCGAGGGCCAGCAGAGGTTCTTGAGACCGCCGACGAAGCCGTGCTTCTTGAAGGTCAGCGTCATGTAGGTGATCCACACGACCGCGGCCAGACCGGCCGGGAACGCGATCGCCGCCGTCACCGGGAACTGGGCGAACGGGATGACCGACATGATGTTCAGCAGCCACACGAAGAAGAACATCGAGACCAGCATCGGGACGTACTTCTCGCCCTTTTTGCCGATCGTCTCCAGCACGATGGAGCGCTTGACGAAGTCGTAGCCGATCTCACCGACCAGCTGCAGCTTGCCCGGGACCAGCTTCGGCTTGGCGAACGCGGCCCAGAAGAACACCACGACCAGCGCGGCCACGATGATCGACAGCAGCATCGGCTTGTTGAACTCGAAGCTGCCGATCGAGAAAATCGGCTCGAACTGGAACTCGTTCAGGCCCGGGGCCGGGAAGCCGCAGCCAGCGTCCCCGAAGTGGCAACTGCCTGAGGCGAGGGACGTGAGTTCAGCACTCACCACGGACTCCTTCGTCGTGACGCATGGTTACGGCAACCTCGCTGTGTCGGCGTGGCCTGCGACCACGGAGCGGCACTGGAACTTGATGGGTTTCTCGCCGACCCCGCGCGTCAGTGCGCTGCACCGAAGCGGGATCATCGAAGACTGCGCGGATCCGGGGGGCGATCGGTCCGCCGTGCGGACAGACCAGGCCTCTTCCCGTACTCCGTTGTTGCGACGGACGATAGCAGCCCGTCAGCGCGGCATAAACACCGCCCCCCTCGTTGGGGGGACAGTGGGGCGTCATCACTGTTGACGCCCCTTGTCGGACGGCTTCTCGGCCTTCTTTTCAGAGGCTTCGGGGTCGACGTAGAAGGTCTTGGCCTTCAGGGCGCCGCGCACCTGGAACCCGGTCCAGATCAGCGCGCAGCCGAGCAGCGTGAAGGCGAAGGCCTGCCGGTTGAAGAGTTCGGTGTCCTTGAAGACCGCCAGCACGATGCCGACCAGCAGGATCTGCGTGGTGTACACCAGCAGCGCGGCGGCCATCATGATCTGGGGGTTCGACCTGGTCAGCCGGTCGAGGGCGACCTGCCCGAAGGTGAAGAAGGCCATCACCAGCAGGGCGCCGAAGAGTGCTCCGAGCAGGCCCTTGCCCCCGGCGACGGCGAAGGAGATCGCCATCGCAATGACTCCGGCGGCCGCAGTGGGGATCGCGGCGCCTCGGAGGATCCGGGCGTCGTTGGACGGCATGTCGGCAACTCCGGCGGCATGTCGATGTGGCGGGGGGACGGGCGAGAAGCGCGGTGGGGACACCGGACCGGAACCGCCGCGGGCCGGCCGCTCGACGGCGAGCCCGTCGAGGGAGACCCACCAGGGACGGAAGTCATCCACCTGTCAGGTCTTTCGGCGTGTTCTCGGTACTCGTGAACGGTATCACAAACTATTTGATGAGAGCTTTACCATGAATGTGTGGCACCTGTCACACCGACGGGCCAAGGGTGCCGCCGAACGGGTGACGACGGTTGACGGGCCATCACCTCCGCTAGCGGCTCCGGCCGTTGCCGTGGCCCCGGCCGGTGATCGCCGACGATCCCTTCGGCACCCCGCCGAGCAGGCGCTTGTCCTCGGCCGACAGTTCGGCCATCGGTTCGGAGGCCGCACGACCGGCCGATTCGGCGGTGAGCTCCGCGCGCTCCGCGCCCTCCCCACCTTCCGCGGTCCGGGCACCGTGCGCAACCGGCCCGGCGGTCCGGGCCACCGGACGGCGGCGGTAGCGCGGCGGCACGAAGGCCTGCACCGCGCGCGGGGCCCGCGGCCGGAACCGCGGAGTGAGCAGCACCACCAGGCCGACCAGGCAGAGCCCGGCCAGCGTGAGGACGACGGTGCGGCCGGTGTTGGTGACCGAGAAGGCGACGGTCCCGAACGCGATCAGCGCGGCCCAGAAGTACATGATCAGTACGGCACGGCTGTGCGAGTGGCCGACCTGGAGCAGTCGGTGGTGCAGGTGCCGCTTGTCGGCGGCGAACGGGGACTGGCCCGCCCAGGTGCGGCGGACCACCGCGAGCAGCAGGTCCGCCAGCGGCAGCGCGATGACCGTCAGCGGCAGCAGCAGCGGGATGTAGATCGGCACCAGGGCGTGCACGGTGGCGGTCTGCGAGCCCAGCTCGCTGGTGATCAGGTCGGGGTCCACGCGGCCGGTGATGGAGATCGCGGCGACGGCCAGCATCAGCCCGAGCATCATCGACCCGGAGTCGCCCATGAAGATCCGGGCCGGGTGCATGTTGTGCGCCAGGAAGCCGAGACACATGCCGATCAGCAGCACGCTGAACAGCACGGCGGGGGCGGCGTCGGTGATCGTGTAGCCGTACCAGAGCCGGTAGGAGTACAGGAAGAAGGCCATCGCGGCGATGCAGACCATGCCGCCCGCCAGGCCGTCCAGGCCGTCGATGAAGTTCACCGCGTTGACCATGACGACGACCATGACCACCGAGATGACCATGCCCTGGGTGGGGCTGACCGCGACCGGCCCGACACCCGGCACCGGCAGGGTGATCACCGTGACGCCCTGCCAGACCATCACGCCGGCGGCGATCATCTGGCCGCCGAGCTTCACCAGGGCGTCCACGCCCCACTTGTCGTCCAGCACGCCGAGCAGCCACATGATGCCGGCGCCGGAGAGCAGCGCCCGGATGTCGGTGCCCTGGGAGAACACCTTGCTCAGGTTGTCCAGCTGGGAGGCGACCAGGATGCCCGCGCAGAGTCCGCCGAACATGGCGATGCCGCCGAGCCGGGGCGTGGGCTCGCGGTGCACGTCGCGGGCGCGGACCGGGGGCATCGCCCCCGCCGCGATGGCGAACTTCCGGACCGGGCCGGTCAGCAGGTAGGTGACGGCCGCGGTGCAGAACAGCACCAGCAGATACTCACGCACCACTGGCCTCCTGCATCGCTGTCCGACGGGTGGGTACCGAAGGTACGCCCGTGCCTGTCCGGGGTTCGAGGTGCGTCGCCACGGCACACACCTTATTGAGTCCGACGCCGGGGGCGCGCATCGCGGTTCGCCCTGCCGGGCAGGAGATTCGGACAGCCGTTCACCGGCGCCCGGCGAAGGCCCGCGCCAGCTCCCGCACCCGCTCCCCCACCCGGACGTCCGCGCCCCGGACGAGCAGCCGTCCGATCAGCCCGGCGATCTCCGCCAGCTCCGCCTCCCCCATGCCCTGCGAGGTCACCGTGCCGCTGCCGAGGCGGATCCCGGAGGCCTCGGCGGGCGGCGCCTCGTCGTACGGCAGCGCGCACTTGCCGAGCAGCAGCCCGGCGGCCGCGCAGCGGCGCTCCGCCTCGGCGCCGGTGACCCCGAGCGGGGCGACGTCGGCCGTCACCAGGTGGGTGTCGGTCCCGCCGGTCAGCGGGCGCGCGCCGGCCTGCGCGAGCCCCTCCGCGAGCACCCGCGCGCCGGCCACCGCGCGGTGCGCGTAGGCGCGGTAGGCGGGCGTCGCGGCCTCGGCCAGCGCGACGGCCTTGCCGGCCACCTCGTTCATCGCGGCGCCGCCCTGGCTGAACGGGAAGACCGCCCGGTCGACCCGCTCGGCCAGCTCCGCGGTGCACAGCAGCAGGCCCCCGCGCGGGCCGCGCAGCAGCTTGTGGGTGGCCGCCACCGTGACGTCCGCGTACGGCACCGGCGACGGCGCCGCGCCGGCCGCGATCAGGCCGGTGGTCTGCGCGGCCGCGGCCACCAGGTAGGCGTCCGCCTCGTCGGCGATCTCCCGGAAGGCGGCCCAGTCCGGGTGGCGCGGGTAGGAGATGGAACCGGCCACGATCGCCTTCGGGCGGTGGCGCAGGGCCAGCTCGCGCACCTGGTCGAGGTCGATCAGGCCGTCCTCGCGGCGCACCCCGTAGCCGACGAAGTCGAACCAGCGGCCGGAGAAGTTGGCCCGCGAGCCGCAGCTGAGGTGGCCGCCGTGCTCCAGCGACATCGCGAGCACCACGTCGCCGGGCCGCAGCAGCGCGGCGTAGGCGGCCAGCATCGCGGAGGTGCCGGAGCGCGGCTGCACATTGGCGTGCGGGGCGGCGAACAGCGCCCGGGCCCGGTCGACCGCGAGCAGCTCGGCGGCGTCGGCGAGCGCGCAGCCGGTGTGGTGGCGGCGGCCGGGGTAGCCCTCGGCGTACTTGTCGATCAGCGGGCCGGTGAGGGCCGCCAGGACGGCCGGGCTGGTGAGGTTCTCCCCCGCCAGCAGCTGGAGCGTCTCGGCCCGCCGCTCGGCCTCGGCGGCCAGCAGGTCGGCCAGCTGCGGATCGGCCCGGTGGAGGGCCGCGGAGAGCGCCTCGGAGGTCTCGACGGGGCCGGTCGCTGCATCGGTGACGGTCATGGCGGGGCTCCCGGGCGCGTCGGGTCGGATTTCTCCAGCGTAGGACCGCCTCCGTGCCCCGGCACGGCGGCGCGTGCCGGGGCACGCCCGCCCGGGCCGGGCACCGCCCGAGTGGGCGCGTCGGCTACAGCGCGCGGACCCCGGTCAGCGCGGTGACCACCGGGTCGACGGCGTGGAATATCTCCTCGCCGCAGTTGCGGAACATCCCGATCGGCGCGCCGTAGGGATCGTGCAGTTCGTCGGCCTCGGGGTCGGCGGCCAGCAGCCAGCCGCGCAGCGAGGCGGCGGCGCGGACCAGCGCGCGGGCGCGCTCGGTGACGTCCGCGCCGCGCCGGGGGTCCGGCAGGGTGCCCGGGTCGATCGTGCGGACCAGCCGGGTGAACTCCTTCAGCGTGAAGGTGCGCAGCCCCGCCTCGTGGCCCATCGAGATGACCTGGGCCCGGTGGTCCAGGGTCGCGGTGAGCACCAGGTCGGCCTCGACCACGTGCTCGTCCAGCAGTTCGCGGCCGGTGAAGCCGCCGCTGTCGGCGCCGTACTCGTCCAGCACCGTGGCGGCGTGCTCCTCCATCGGCGCGCCCACATGGCCCCAGGTGCCGGCCGACTCCACCAGGATCCGCCCGGCCACCCGGGGGTTGAGCCGGGTGTCCAGCTCACGCCGGGTCAGCCGCTCGGCGATCGGCGACCGGCAGATGTTGCCGGTGCAGACGTACAGGATCCGGAAGTGGTCCAGCGGCCTGGGGCCCACGCTCAGGTACGGCGATATGCCGGGCCCGGCATGGAGGGAGGCGGCCGTCAACTGCCGGCCTCCAGGTCGGGGACGACCTCCCTCAGCTGCTCGGCGGAGATCGCGCCGGCCCGCAGCAGCACCGGCACCTTGCCCGTGACGTCCACGATCGACGAGGCCTGGGCGTGGTCGGCGGTGCCGCCGTCCAGGTAGACCGAGATGGCGTCGCCGAGCTGCTGCTGGGCCTCGTCGCAGGTGGCCGGGGACGGGCCGCCGGTCCGGTTGGCGCTGGAGACGGCCATCGGGCCGGTGACGTTCAGCAGCTCGATGGCCACCGGGTGCAGCGGCATCCGCACGGCGACGGTGCCCCGGGTGTCGCCGAGGTCCCAGCGCAGCGAGGGCTGGTGCCTGGCGACCAGGGTGAGGCCGCCGGGCCAGAAGGCGTCGACGAGCTCCCAGGCCTGCTCGGAGAAGTCGGTGACCAGGCCGTGCAGGGTGGTCGGCGAGCCGACCAGGACCGGCGAGGGCATGTTGCGGCCGCGGCCCTTGGCGGCGAGCAGGGCGCCCACCGCCTCCGGCGAGAAGGCGTCCGCGCCGACCCCGTAGAGGGTGTCGGTGGGCAGCACGACGAGTTCGCCGCGGCGGATGGCCGAGGCGGCCTCGCGCAGGCCGGTTGCGCGGTCCCCGGCGTCGGCACAGTCGTAGCGGCGGCTCATCGGTGCGGTCCCCTTCCGGACGGGCTCATGGCGTGGTTCACAGCGACGCCTTGCGCGCCGTGGTGAAGCGGGGGCGGTTGTTGAGGTCCCGGTGGTCGGCGGCGTCGGTCCAGCCGCCCTCCTCGTTGAAGATCCACGGGACCTGTCCGCCCTGGGTGTCGGCGTGCTCGATGACCACGGCGCCGCCCGGGCGCAGCAGACGGGCGGCGACCCGCTCGATGCCGCGGATGGTGTCGAGTCCGTCCTCACCGGAGAACAGCGACATCTGCGGGTCGTGGTCGCGGGCCTCCGGCGCGACGTACTCCCACTCGGTGAGCGGGATGTACGGCGGGTTGGAGATGACGAGGTCGAAGCGGCCGTCCCAGGCGCGGTCGTCCTCGAAGGCCCGGGTGGCGTCGCCCTCGTGCAGGGTGACCCGGGCGCGGTCGGGCGAGGACTCGATGTTGCGCCGGGTGTACGGCAGCGCGCCCTCGTCGAGCTCGAAGGCGTGCACGATGGAGCGCGGCAGCTCCTGGGCCAGGGCGAGCGCGATGGCGCCGGAGCCGGAGCACAGGTCGACCACCAGCGGCTCGGCGACGTCCATCTCGCGGACCGCGTCTATGGCCCACTCGACGACCGTCTCGGTCTCCGGGCGGGGCACGAACACGCCCGGTCCGACCGCCAGTTCGAGGTAGCGGAAGAAGGCCCGGCCGGTGATGTGCTGGAGCGGCTCCCGGGCCTCGCGGCGGGCGACGGCCTCCCAGTACCGGGCGTCGAAGTCACCGTCCTGGACGGTGTGCAGCTGGCTGCGCTTGACGTTGTGGACGTGGGCGGCGAGCTCCTCCGCGTCGAAGCGCGGCGACGGCACGCCGGCCGCGGCCAACCGCTGGGTGGCCTGGGCCACCTCCGCGAGTAGCAGGTTCATCCGTACGACCTCTTGCTTCCGCTCTCCGGCCTCGACGTCGGTCTCGCTGCCGCCGGTGTCAGTTCTGTTGGGCCGCGGCGAGCTTGGCCGCGGCGTCCGCGTCGACGCAGGACTGGATGACGGCGTTCAGCTCGCCGTCCAGCACCTGGTCCAGGTTGTACGACTTGAAGCCCGTGCGGTGGTCCGAGATGCGGTTCTCCGGGTAGTTGTACGTCCGGATCCGCTCGGAACGGTCCACCGTGCGGACCTGGCTGCGGCGCGCGTCCGAGGCCTCCCGCTCGGCCTCCTCCTGCGCGGCGGCCAGCAGCCGCGAACGCAGGATGCGCATCGCCTGCTCCTTGTTCTGCAGCTGGCTCTTCTCGTTCTGGCAGGACGCCACGATACCGGTCGGCAGGTGGGTGATCCGGACCGCGGAGTCGGTGGTGTTGACCGACTGGCCGCCGGGGCCGGAGGAGCGGTACACGTCGATCCGCAGGTCGTTGGCGAGGATCTCGACCTCGACCTCCTCGGCCTCGGGGGTGACCAGCACGCCCGCCGCGGAGGTGTGGATGCGGCCCTGCGACTCGGTGGCCGGGACGCGCTGCACCCGGTGCACGCCGCCCTCGTACTTCAGCCGGGCCCAGACGCCCTGGCCGGGCTCGGCGTTGCCCTTGGTCTTCACCGCGACCGAGACGTCCTTGTAGCCGCCGAGGTCGGACTCGTTGGAGTCGATGATCTCGGTCTTCCACCCGATCCGCTCGGCGAAGCGCAGGTACATCCGGAGCAGGTCGCCGGCGAACAGCGCGGACTCCTCGCCGCCCTCGCCCGCCTTGATCTCCAGGATGACGTCCTTGTCGTCGCTCGGGTCCCGCGGGACGAGCAGCAGCCGCAGCTCCTCGGTCAGCTCCTCGCGGCGGGCCTCGCCGTCCTTCACCTCGGAGAGGAACTCCGAGTCCTCGGCCGCGAGTTCGCGGGCGGCCTCGATGTCCTCGCCGGCCTGCTTCCACTGCCGGTAGACCCGGGTGATCGGGGTCAGCTCGGCGTACCGCTTGGCCAGCTTGCGGGCGTTGGCCTGGTCGGCGTGGACGGACGGGTCGGCCAGCCTCGCTTCGAGGTCGGCGTGCTCGACGAGGAGCTCTTCGACTGCCTCGAACATGGGGTGGCCTTCTTCCCGGGGGATCGTCGTGCGGAGTGGGTTCGCGGAGGTGCGGGGGGACGCGAACGGCGCCGGTCCCCAGCGCCCCCGGAACGAGTTCGGGGGCACCGGGAGACCGGCGCCGAGGGAGCGCTAGGCCTTCGCGCTGTGCTGCTTGCCGAAGCGGGCCTCGAAGCGGGCCACGCGGCCACCGGTGTCGAGGATCTTCTGCTTGCCGGTGTAGAACGGGTGGCACTGCGAGCAGACCTCGGCGCGGATCTCGCCACTGGTCTCGGTCGAGCGGGTGGTGAACTCGGCACCGCAGGTGCAGGTCACGCGGGTGACCACGTACTCGGGGTGAACGTTGGGCTTCAAGGGGTTCTCCTAGTGTTCGGGAGGGCACCGGGTCGGCGGCTGGAATGCCGCACGTGAACCGGGACCGACGGTCCAGTCTGCCAGGACCGGCCGCCTCTTCCCAAACCGGGGGGCGCCGCGGGATATTCCGGGCCGCTCAGGGGCGCTTGGCGGGCGCCTTCGCCGGGGCCGTGGCGGAGGCGCCGGGGGTGGCCTGGGCGGGGTTCTGCGGCTGGGCGGCGAGCACCTCCGCCGGCATCGGGCGGTCGGCCTTGAGGGCCGCCCAGAGCTGGTCGGCCTGCGGCTGCTGCTGGACCACCCGGTCCCGGTCCGTGGGGGCGGCCGTCACCGGCAGGGTGACCATGGCGAGCTGGTCCGGCCCGATGCCCTTGAGCTCCTGGGCGAGTCCGACCAGCGAGTTGACCGAGGCGAGCGCGGAGTCGGTGGTGATCGAGCGGGTCAGGGTGTCGCCGACGGACCAGAGCTTGACCGGGTTGGTCAGCAGCCCGATCCCGCCGGCCTGCTGGAGCAGCGAGCGGACCATCTGCTTCTGGAGTTCGATCCGGCCGAGGTCGCTGCCGTCGCCGACGCCGTGCCGGGTGCGGACGAAGGCGAGCGCCTGCTGCCCGTCCAGGTGGTGCTCCCCGGCCGGGAGGTCCAGGCCGCTGTCCTTGTCGTGGATGGCCACCGTGGTCGTCACGGTGGCCCCGCCTATCGCGTCCACCAGCCGGGCGAAGCCGTTGAAGTCCACCTCGACGTAGTGGTCCATCCGCAGCCCGCTGAGCTGTTCCGCGGTCTTGACCGCGCAGGCCGCGCCGCCGGCCTCGTAGGCGCTGTTGAACATGGCGCGCTTGGCGGCCGGCACGGCCTTCCCCTCGGGGCCGGTGCACTCGGGGCGCGGGACGAGGGTGTCGCGCGGGATGGACACCACGTCGGCGCGGGAGTGGTCCTGGCTGACGTGCACCACCATGGCGGTGTCCGAGCGGGCGGTGCCGCCGGTGTCGCCGCCGGCGAGGTCCGCGTTGCCGCCGGAGCGCGAGTCGGAGCCGAGCACCAGGACGTTGAAGGAACCGTCGGTGGCGGCCGGCGGGCGGGCGGTGCCGAGGGTGGCGTCGATGTCGACGCTCCTGAGGTTGCCGTCCAGTCGCAGGTAGGCGTACCCGGCCGCACCGGCCCCGAGGACGGCGAGCGCGGCGACGGCGCACGCGGCCGTGCGCAGGAGCTTGCGACGGCGGCTCGGGACCCTCTTGTGTTCGGCCATACGGACCAGAGTAAATCGGACAAGACGCCGAAAAGGGCCCCAACTGTCCCGAGTCCGGAACAAACCGTCCGGACACGGCAGCGGGCCCCGGACCGCTCGCGCGGTCCGGGGCCCGGGTGCTTCGACGCGTTCCGCGTCAGTCGCCCGACCCGGGGGTCGTCTTGGCGATCTGCATCAGGAACTCGGCGTTGCTCTTGGTCTGCTTCATCTTGTCCAGCAGCAGCTCGATCGCCTGCTGCGAGTCGAGCGCGTGCAGCACCCGGCGCAGCTTCCAGACGATGGCGAGCTCCTCGCCGCCGAGCAGGATCTCCTCCTTGCGGGTGCTGGAGGCGTCCACGTCGACGGCCGGGAAGATGCGCTTGTCCGAGAGCTTCCGGTCGAGCTTGAGCTCCATGTTGCCGGTGCCCTTGAACTCCTCGAAGATCACCTCGTCCATCCGCGAGCCGGTCTCGACCAGCGCGGTGGCCAGGATGGTCAGCGAGCCGCCGTTCTCGATGTTGCGCGCGGCACCGAAGAACTTCTTCGGCGGGTACAGCGCGGTCGAGTCGACACCACCGGACAGGATGCGGCCGGAGGCCGGCGCCGCCAGGTTGTAGGCGCGGCCCAGACGGGTGATCGAGTCCAGCAGGATCACCACGTCGTGGCCCAGCTCCACCAGGCGCTTGGCGCGCTCGATGGCCAGCTCGGCGACGGTGGTGTGGTCCTCCGCCGGGCGGTCGAAGGTCGAGGAGATGACCTCGCCCTTCACCGACCGCTGCATGTCGGTGACCTCTTCCGGACGCTCGTCGACCAGGACGACCATCAGGTGGCACTCGGGGTTGTTGTGGGTGATCGCGTTGGCGACCGCCTGCAGCACCATCGTCTTGCCGGTCTTCGGCGGCGCGACGATCAGACCGCGCTGGCCCTTGCCGATCGGCGACACCAGGTCGATGATCCGGGTGGTCAGCACGCCCGGGTCGGTCTCCAGGCGCAGCCGCTCCTGCGGGTAGAGCGGGGTCAGCTTGTTGAACTCGGGACGGCCGCGGCCGCTCTCCGGGTCCATGCCGTTGACCGAGTCCAGCCGCACCATGGCGTTGAACTTCTCGCGGCGCTCGCCCTCGCGCGGCTGGCGCACCGCACCGGTGATGGCGTCGCCCTTGCGCAGGCCGTTCTTGCGGACCTGGGCGAGCGAGACGTAGACGTCGTTCTGGCCCGGCAGGTAGCCGGAGGTGCGCACGAACGCGTAGTTGTCGAGGATGTCGAGGATGCCCGCGACCGGGATCAGGACGTCGTCCTCGCCGATCTGCGGCTCGGTGCCACCGGTCTCGAAGCCCTCGCGGCGGCCCCGGCCCCGGCGGTCGCGGTAGCGCCCGCGGCGGCCGCGGCGGCCGTCGCCGTACTCGTCGTCCTCGAAGCCGCCCTGCTGCTGCGCCTGCGGCTGGGCCTGCTGGCCGCCCTGACGGCTCTGCTGGCCCTCGCCCTGGGCGCTCTGCTGCTGGGGGCGCTCGGTGCGGTCGGCGCGGTCGCGGCGGTTGCGGCGGTCGCGGCGCGACTCACGGCCCTCGCCGTCCTGGCCGGCCTGGACCTCGGCGGCCTCCGGACGGCTCTCGCGCTCGCCGCCGTCACGGCGCTCACGGCGCTCACGGCGGTCGCGACGGGTCTCGCGGCCCTCCTCGCGCCCCTCGAACGCGCGGGCGCCCTCGGTACGGGTCTCGGCCTGCTTGGCCTCGGTCACCACGGCGGCGGGCGCCTCGGCGGCGCTCTCGGCGGCCGGGGCGCCGGCGGCCGAGGTGGCCCGGCGGCGGGTGCGCTCGGTGCGCGCGGGGGCGGCGGTCTCGGCGGCGGCCTGGACCGGGATCTCGATCTGGGCCTGCGCCTCGGCGGCGGCGGCGGGGGCCTCGGCCCGGGCGGCGGCGGCCTTGGTGGTCCGGCGGGCCGGCTTCTCGGCCGGCTCGGCGGTCTCGGCCTTCGCGGTGCGCTTGGCGGCCGGAGCGGCGGTGGCGCCGGCGAGCAGCGGGTCGCCGCCGCTCTTCTCCTTGATGGTCTCGATCAGCTGGCTCTTGCGCATGCGTCCGGTACCGGTGATGCCCAGGTCCGCGGCGAGCTTCTGCAGCTCGGCCAGGACCATGCCGTCCAGGCCCGCGGCGGCGGTACGGCGGCGCCGCGCCGGGGCCGCGGGGGCGGCGGCGGCGTCCGACGCGTCGGCGTCCGGGCGCGCGCCCATCAGATCGGTGGTGTCGCTCACTAAGGGTCCTTCCCTGGAGCGGACGTCGGCCTGTCTGGCTCGGCGACCGGTTGTGCTGTCCTGACCAACGCTCGACTGCGTCGGTCCGAGGCGGTGGTCCCCCGAATGGCGCTGGGTGCCAGTCGGAGGAGAGCTGCGAGGTGCGGTGCTTGAAGCACGGTGGTGCTGAGTGGCGTGGCGGGACGGTCGAGTACCGACCCTCCCCCCGGCCGCCGGCCGGGAGGTGCCCCCACGCTGCCTGCGAATCCCGGGCCCCCGTCGCGTGACGGTGGCCCGTGCTCCGCCCGTCCTGGCCTCCAGGTGGGAGGCTGCGGGTGGGAGTCAGGTGCCGTCACGGCTTCGGGATGCGACCGCAAGTCGCGCAGGCAGGCTGCGTACGCGCTGCGGTGGGCTCCCGGAGAATCGTCGCCCCGTACATCGCCGGGACTCCGCTGGTGCGGAGTGCTGGGATCGGGACGCGGCGCACCGAGCCCCGGAGGGCACCTGGTGCAGCAATGAGGTTAACACTACCGACCCCCTCAGACATTCCCCAGCCTTGCGGTTGCCAATCGTGTCCGGACGGTCCGGCCCGAACGGCCTGCTCAGACGCCCAGCGGGAGCACTGCGGCGCCGGTCCGGTCGAGTTCGAGCCGGTGCGCGGCGAACGCCGGGCCGCCGTTGCCGTGGTCGCCGGCGAAGCCCAGGACCTTCTGCACGCCGGCCTCGTCGGTGAGCGCGAGCACGGTCGGGCCGGCGCCGGAGATCACCGCGGGCACGCCCTCGGCGCGCAGCGCGCCCACCAGCGCGGCGCTGTCCGGCATCGCGGAGGCCCGGTAGTCCTGGTGGATCCGGTCCTCGGTGGCGGTCAGCAGCAGGTCCGGGCGCCGGGTCAGCGCCTCGACCAGCAGGGCGGACCGGCCGGCGTTGGCGGCGGCGTCGGCCAGCGGGACGGTCCGCGGCAGCAGGCCGCGGGCGGTCTCGGTGAGCACCTCGGTGGCCGGGACGAACACCACCGGGACGACCTCGGCGGACGGCTCCAGGGCGATCGCCCGGGCGGTGTCCTCCTCGGTCCACGCCACGGTGAAGTTGCCCCGCAGGCAGGCCGCCACGTTGTCCGGGTGGCCCTCCAGCTCGGAGGCGAGGGCCAGCAGGGCGTCGTCGTCCAGGGCGGACGGGCCGCCGATGGTGACGGCGCGGGCGGCGACGATCCCGGCGCAGATCGCGGCGGACGAGGAGCCCAGGCCGCGGCCGTGCGGTATCCGGTTGGCGCAGACCACCTCCAGGCCGCGCGGCTGGCCGCCGAGGCGGTCGAAGGCGGCGCGCATCGAGCGGACCAGCAGGTGGCGCTCGTCGCGCGGAAGGGTGTCGGCACCCTCGCCGGCGATGTCGACGGAGAGCCCGGAGTCGGCGACCCGGACGACCACGTCGTCGTACAGACCCAGCGCGAGTCCGAAGGCGTCGAAGCCCGGACCGAGGTTGGCACTGGTCGCGGGAACCCGGACCCGGACGGCGGCGGCACGGAACGCAGGACCGGCCATGCGGTGGACTCTCCTGGGGAAATCGGGCGGCGCGAAGCGCGTCGGTGCGAGGGTGGGGAGCGGGCCGCGGGCCCCGGCCGGGGCGGACGGTCACAGTCGGTGGTGCGGCCCGCGATGGGGCCGGACCCGGGGCATGTGCCACACGGCCGGACCCAGAGTATCGAAGAGAGGTTCCACAGCGGTACACCCCGTGGGCCTTCGATCTGGTGTGTTGCCGCTTCTGGCCGGATTGCATGCGGGAATCGGATCGGAATGCGCCGGTGAATTGACACAAAAGTGTCGGTCGAGAACGCGAACCGGGCCGACCCCCGAAAGGGTCGGCCCGGGTGGGGGCTGAGCCCCCGGATCGGGTGGGGGGCTAGTCCAGCAGGCCCAGTCGCCGGGCGGCGGCCTCGGGGTCGACCGGGACGATCTGCGGCTGCGGCGCGCCGGCCACCGCCCAGTCGGGGTCCTTGAGGCCGTTGCCGGTCACGGTGCAGACGATCCGCTGGCCCGGATCGACCAGGCCGGCCTCCGCCTTGGCCAGCAGGCCGGCCACCGAGGCGGCCGAGGCGGGCTCCACGAAGACGCCCTCCTGGGAGGCCAACAGGCGGTAGGCGGAGAGAATCTGACGGTCGGTCACCTTGTCGATCAGGCCGCCCGACTCGTCCCGCGCGGCGAGCGCGAAGTCCCAGGAGGCCGGGTTGCCGATCCGGATCGCGGTGGCGATGGTCTGCGGCTTGAGCACCGGGGCGCCGTCGACGATCGGGGCCGAGCCGGAGGCCTGGAAGCCCCACATCCGCGGGGTGCGGGTGGCCAGGCCGTCCGCGGCGTACTCGCGGTAGCCCTTCCAGTACGCGGTGATGTTGCCCGCGTTGCCGACCGGCAGCACGTGGATGTCCGGCGCGTCGCCGAGCATGTCGACGATCTCGAAGGCGGCGGTCTTCTGGCCCTCGATCCGGACCGGGTTCACCGAGTTGACCAGCGCCACCGGGTACTTCTCGGACAGTTCACGCGCAAGGGTGAGGCAGTCGTCGAAGTTCCCGTCCACCTGGAGGATCTTCGCACCGTGCACCAGCGCCTGGCCCATCTTGCCGAGGGCGATCTTGCCCTGCGGGACGAGCACCGCCGACACCATCCGGGCCCGCACCGCGTAGGCGGCGGCGGAGGCCGAGGTGTTGCCGGTGGAGGCGCAGATGACGGCCTGGGCGCCGTCCTCCTTCGCCTTGGAGATGGCCATCGTCATGCCGCGGTCCTTGAAGGACCCGGTCGGGTTGGCGCCCTCGACCTTGAGGTGGACCTCGCAGCCGGTGCGCTCGGAGAGCACCTGGGCGGGGACCAGCGGGGTGCCGCCCTCCAGCAGGGTGACCACCGGGGTCGCCGCGCTGACCGGCAGGCGGTCCCGGTACTCCTCGATCAGGCCCCGCCATTGGTGGGTGTGGGTGCCACGGGCGGCGTTCTCGGCAACGCTGCTCATCATCTGTTCCTATTCCCCTTCGACCCGCATGATGCTGGCCACGTCGCGCACGCTGTCGAGTGCGCGGAGCTTGTCCACCGTCGCCGACAGCGCGGCGTCGGTGGCGCGGTGGGTGACCACGACGAGCGAGGCGTCGCCGTCGCGGCCCTGCTGGCGCACGGTGTCGATGGAGACGCCGTGCTCGGCGAAGACGGAGGCGACCTGGGCGAGCACGCCCGCGCGGTCGTCGACGTCCAGGCTGACGTGGTAGCGGGTGACGACCTCGTCCATCGGCTTGGCCGGCAGCCGGGTGTACACCGAGTCGCCGGGGCCGGTGGCACCGGCGAGCTTGTTGCGGCAGACCGCGACCAGGTCGCCGAGGACCGCGGAGGCGGTCGGCGCGCCGCCGGCGCCCGGGCCGTAGAACATCAGCCGGCCGGCCGCCTCGGCCTCCACGAACACCGCGTTGTACGCCTCGCGGACCGAGGCCAGCGGGTGCGACAGCGGGATCATCGCCGGGTGGACGCGCGCGGTCACCGACTCGCCGTCGGCGGCCCGCTCGCAGATCGCCAGCAGCTTCACCACGCAGCCCATCGCCTTGGCGGAGGCGATGTCGGCGGCGGTCACCTCGGTCAGGCCCTCGCGGTAGACGTCCGCCGCGGTCACCTTGGTGTGGAACGCGATGCCGGCCAGGATCGCGGCCTTGGCGGCGGCGTCGAAGCCCTCCACGTCCGCGGTCGGGTCGGCCTCGGCGTAGCCGAGCGCGGTGGCCTCCTCCAGCGCCTCCGAGTACCCGGCGCCGGTGGTGTCCATCTTGTCGAGGATGAAGTTGGTGGTGCCGTTGACGATGCCCAGCACCCGGTTCACCCGGTCGCCGGCCAGCGACTCGCGCAGCGGGCGCAGCAGCGGGATCGCCCCGGCCACCGCGGCCTCGTAGTAGAGGTCCACGCCGGCCGCGGCGGCCGCCGCGTGCAGCTCGGTGCCGTCCTTGGCGAGCAGCGCCTTGTTCGCGCTGACCACCGAGGCGCCCTGCTCGAACGCCGACAGGATGAGGTGTTTGGACGGCTCGATGCCGCCCACGACCTCGATCACCACGTCGATGTCGCCCCGCTTGACCAGGGCCTCGGCATCGGTGGTGAGCAGGTGCTCGGGCACCCCCGGGCGGGGGCGGCCCGCCCGGCGCACCGCGATGCCGGCGAGCTCGACCGGCGCGCCGATGCGCGCGGCGAGGTCGGCGGCGTCTGTCGTCATGATGCGCGCCACCTCGGAGCCCACCACACCACAGCCCAGCAACGCCACCTTCAGCGGCCGCGTACGCATCATCCGACTCCGCTCTGCATTCATGCTTCGGTCGATCCGGCGGGATTTTCGGGGGCCCGCCGGACTTTCGGTTCCTACCAGTCTCCGGGACTTTCCGTACAGATCTACGGTCGTTCCATGATCTGAGACGAGGATTTCGTCATCCGATATCGAGACGCAGGAGATCCTCCTCCGTCTCGCGCCGGACGATCACCCGGGCCGCACCGTCCTGGACGGCGAGCACGGGGGGCTTGAGGGCGTGGTTGTAGTTGCTCGCCATCGAACGGCAGTACGCGCCGGTGGCGGGCACCGCGACGAGGTCGCCGGGCGCGAGGTCGGCCGGCAGGAAGGCCTCCCGGACGACGATGTCGCCGGACTCGCAGTGCTTGCCGACCACCCGCACCAGCATCGGCTCCGCGTCGCTGGTGCGCGACACCAGGGCCACCGTGTACTCGGCGTCGTACAGCGCGGTGCGGATGTTGTCGGACATTCCGCCGTCCACGCTGACGTAGGTGCGCAGGCCCTCCAGCGGCTTGACGGTGCCGACCTCGTACAGGGTGAACGCGGTCGGGCCGACGATCGCCCGGCCCGGCTCCACGCTCAGCCGGGGGGCGGTGAGGTTCGCGGCCGCGCACTCGCGGCGCACGATGTCGGCCAGCGCGGCGGCGATCTCGGCCGGCTCGCGCGGGTCGTCCTCACTGGTGTAGGCGATGCCCAGGCCGCCGCCGAGGTCGATCTCGGGCAGCTCGACGCCGTGCTCGTCCCGGATCTGCGCCAGCAGGCCGACCACCCGGCGGGCGGCCACCTCGAAGCCGGCGGTGTCGAAGATCTGCGAGCCGATGTGCGAGTGGATGCCGCGCAGTTCCAGGCTCGCGCCGTGCGCCAGGACCCGGCGCACCGCCTCGGCGGCCGCTCCCCCGGTCAGCGAGAGGCCGAACTTCTGGTCCTCGTGCGCGGTGGCGATGAACTCGTGGGTGTGCGCCTCGACGCCGACGGTGACCCGGATCAGCACCGGCTGGCGCACGCCCTGGTGACCGGCGATCACCGCGAGGCGCTCGATCTCCTCGTAGGAGTCGACCACGATGTGCCCGACCCCGGACTTCACCGCGTGCTCCAGCTCGTCCACCGACTTGTTGTTGCCGTGCAGCGCGATCCGCTCCGCCGGCATCCCGGCGGCCAGCGCCACGGCGAGCTCGCCCGGGCTGCAGACGTCGAGGTTGAGGCCCTCCTCGTGCAGCCAGCGCACGACCGCCTTGGAGAGGAAGGCCTTGCCGGCGTAGAAGACGTCGGCGTCCGCGCCGAAGGCCTCACGCCAGGCCCGGGCCCGGGCCCGGAAGTCGGCCTCGTCCATGACGTACGCCGGGGTGCCGTACTCGGCGGCCAGCCGCTTCACGTCGACGCCGCCGACGGTGACCACGCCCCCGGCGTCACGGGCGACGGTCCGGGACCAGACCTTGGGGTCGAGCGCGTTCAGGTCGCTGGGCGGCGCCTGGTAGTGGCCCTCGGGCAGCACGTCGCCGTGCCGGGGGCCTGCGGGGTGTGCGGAGCGAGACATGTCGTTGGTTTCCTCGACCTATGGCGAGGGGCGGCGACGGTCCCCGTTGACCGTCCGCCGCCCCCGCTGTGCACATGGGGGTGGTGCCTACATCCGCTCGGGCGCCGAGACGCCCAGCAGCGTCAGGCCGTTCGCGATGACCGTGCGTGTCGCGTCGGCCAGCCAGAGCCGGGCGTGCGTGAGGTCGGTGACCTCCTCGTCGCCCCGCGGCAGGATGCGGCAGTTGTCGTAGAAGCGGTGGTACTTGGCCGCGAGGTCCTCCAGGTACGTCGCGACCCGGTGCGGCTCGCGCAGCTCGCCGGCCGAGGCCAGCACGCGCGGGAACTCACCGAGGTGGCCGAGCAGGTCGTTCTCCCACTCGGTGGCCAGCAGCTCCGGTTTGAAGTCCTCGGCCGCGCCGCGCGAGATGCCGTGCTCGTCGGCGTTGCGCTGGACCGCGCACATCCGGGAGTGGGCGTACTGGACGTAGTACACCCGGTTCTCGTTGGTCTGGCTGGTCAGGATGTTGATGTCGAGCGTGATGGTGGAGTCGGTGGAGGAGCGCGCCAGGGTGTAGCGGGCCGCGTCCACGCCGATCCACTCGACGACGTCGTCGATCGTGATGATGTTGCCGGCCCGCTTGGACATGCGGACCTCTTCGCCGTCGCGAAGCATCTTCACGAACTGGCCGATCTTCACCTCGATGTTGTGGTTCATGTCGTCGCCCGCGCAGGCCGCGATGGCCTTGAGGCGGTTGACGTAGCCGTGGTGGTCGGCGCCCAGCATGTAGAGCGCGACCTCGGTGCCGCGGTCCCGCTTGGACAGGTAGTACGCGGCGTCGGCGGCGAAGTAGGTGGTGTCGCCGTCGGCCTTGACCAGGACGCGGTCCTTGTCGTCGCCGAAGTCGGTGGTGCGCAGCCAGATGGCGCCGTCCTTCTCGAAGACGTGGCCCTGCTCGCGCAGCCGGTCGATGGCCGTGCCGACGGCGCCCGAGTCGTGCAGCGACTTCTCCGAGAACCAGACGTCGAAGTGGGTGCCGAACTCGTCCATCGAGCGCTTGATCTCGGCGACCATGAGCTTCAGGCCCTCGGCGCGGAAGACCTGGAGCTGCTCGTCCTCGGACTTCTCCAGCAGGCCCGGGAGCGCCTCGGTGATCGCCTTGGCGATGTCGACGATGTACTCGCCGACGTAGCCGCCCTCCGGCACCTCGCGGCCGTTCGCGGCGGCCTGCAGCGAGGAGGCGAACTTGCTGATCTGCACACCGGCGTCGTTGAGGTAGTACTCGGTGGTGACGTCGGCGCCGCAGGCCCGCAGGACCCGCGCCAGCGAGTCGCCGACGGCCGCCCAGCGCACGCCGCCGATGTGGATCGGGCCGGTCGGGTTGGCGGAGACGAACTCCAGGTTGATCTTCAGGCCGGCGAGGTCCTCGTTGCGGCCGTAGGCCTCGCCCGCCTCGACGATGGTGCGCGCCAGCGCGCCGGCGGTGGCGGTGTCCAGGGTGATGTTCAGGAAGCCCGGACCGGCGATGTCGACCTTGGCGACGCCGGTGATCCCTCGCAGGCGGTCGGCCAGTACCTCGGCAACGGCTCGCGGCGGCTTGCCGGCCGCCTTGGCGAGCTGGAGGGCCACGTTGGTCGCGTAGTCGCCGTGGTCCCTGTTCTTGGGCCGCTCGACCGTCACGTGCTCGGGCACGGCGACGGCCAGCTCGCCCGCCTCGACGGCGGTGCTCACTGCGGCCTGGACTGCCTGGGAAAGCTCTGCGGGGGTCACGACGCCAAGCGTAGGCGAGAGGGGGAGGGCGCCCGCCACTCGGTTTGCCGGTTGAGACGTCGGACGCCGTCGCTCAGCCCCGATCGCTCCGGTCTGTTCGCCGAGGGCGAAACTCCTCGGCGGCCGCGCCCCGGCGGCCGAGCTCCACCAGCCGCCGCACCAGCGCGACCAGGTCCGCCGGGTCGAAGGGCTTGCCCAGGTAGCCGTCCACCCCGACCGACTCCCCCAGGTCCAGATCGGCCGGCGTGCAGGCGCTCACGATCGCGATCGGCAGCAGCCGGGTCCCCGGCGCCGCCCGCAGCCGGGCCGCCGTGCGCAGGCCGTCCAGCCGCGGCATCATCACGTCCAGCGTCACCACGTCGGGCCTCACCCGGCGGACCACCTCCAGGCACTCGGCACCGTCGGCGGCGGTCACCACCTCGAAGCCCTCCAGCTCCAGGTTGACCCTGATCAGCTGGCGGATCACCTCGCTGTCGTCCACCACGAGGACCCGCCCGGACACTCCCGACACCTCACCGAGGGTATCGGCGGCCCCGCCGCCCCGTCCGGCCTTTGCGCACTTCCACCGGCCCGCCCCGGCCGGCCGCCGCGGAAACCCGTGCACGGAGCACGCCCCGGGCCTGGTAGTGTTCTCCACGTCGAAGCGAACGCGACGACAACACCGAGCAAGCCCCCGTAGCTCAGGGGATAGAGCACCGCCCTCCGGAGGCGGGTGCGTAGGTTCGAATCCTACCGGGGGCACTTCGCGAGAAGTGCCGAAGAGGCCCAGGTCAGCGGGTAGTTACCGCGGATCTGGGCCTGATTCGTTTTCCGGCCGCGCCGGGGGCGCCAACGGGCGCCCGGAGCGGCGGAGTTGCCCCGGGCGCGGGCCGTCGGGGCGTCAGCCGGCGACGGGGCCGGGCGCGGTGAAGGTCTCGGCGGGGCCGAAGTCGCCGAAGACCAGCGTCAGCACGTCCTTGCGGCCCTCGACGACCATCGCCTGCTCGACGTGACGGGTGCGGCCCTGCGCGTCGATCCACTGGTCGAGGTCGATGCCCGTGACGCCCGCCGAGGTCAGCATCCGGTGGGCCGCCGGGAGCGGCCCGGCGAGCTGCTCCACGCCGAGGTGGCCGGCGAGGTGGTAGGTCGGCACGCCGTCGGTGGTCTCCATGCCCTTGCGGGCGGACGCGCCCTGGGCGAGCAGCAGCCCGGCGTAGCCGCCGTAGTCGAGGTCCGAGACCTCGACGGTCCGCGGGGTCTTCAGCCAGGTGCCCGTGGCGTCGTGCCCCCGCAGGTACTCGGCGTCCGCGGTGGTGACGGTCTCCCGGAGGTTTCCGTCCTCGTCCTTGAACTCCCAGCGGCCGGTGTACACGGTGTTGAGGTTGAACCGCGCCGTGATGGTGGAGGAGTCCCCGGCGTGGGTCGCCTTCACGGTGACCGCGTAGGGCTCCCCGGCCCCCTTCGCCACGGCCTCCGCGGGGTCGAAGGCACCCGCCGCGGCGGAACCGTCGTCCCCCTCGCAGCCGGTGAGCAGGGCGAGGACGGCGGCGGTGGCGGCGAGGACGGGAACGGTGGTTCGGCGCACGGTGGAACGGCCCCCCGGGGCATCGTGGACGATCTTTGCGCGCCGAGCGTCCCACAGGGCGGGCCCGGGGTCGAACGGGATTCCGGGCGGGCGGGGCCGGTCAGGACGAGGCGGCGGCGACGGCCTCGTCGCACAGGGCGGCGACGGTGTGGTCGAAGTAGGCGCTGTAGGAGGTGTCGTCGGTGTCGCCGCCCTCCTGATGGCCTCCTATGGCGCCGACGACGTGGCCGGTGGCGGTGGAGATCCAGGGGCCGCCGCTGGTGCCGCCCGGGTAGTCGGGGCAGTCGACGACGCGCTGGAAGGTGCCCTGGCGGCCGGTGGTGTTGGTGCACAGCAGGGGCCGCTCGCCGCCGGCCGGGTAGCCGTAGAGGCGGACGGTGGTGCCGAACGGCTCGTCGGTGCCGAGGACGTTGCCGCCGACGACGTCCTCGATCCGCCGGCCGGCGTCGTCGACGGCGGTCTCCAGGACGGCGAAGTCCTCGTCCTGGTCGCCGTCCCGGGACCAGCCGGTGGTGGTGTGCACGGCGGTGACCCGCCAGGTGCCGTACGGGGCGCGGCCGTCGCGGTAGCCGGGGGCGAAGGTGACGCCGGCCGGGTCGTCGAGGCAGTGGGCGGCGGTGAGCAGCAGGTTGCGGGTGGGGCTGTGCAGCACGCTGGCGGTGCAGAAGTGGTTGCCGGCGCGCACGGCGCCGTTGAACAGGGCGCCGACGGTGGCCACTTCGGAGGTGGCCGGGGCGGCGGCGGTGGTGCCCGGCAGGTCGCTCGACGTGGGCGCCGGGGCGGGGGCGGGGGTCCGGGTGGCGGTGGGGGTCGGGGCGGGAACGGGCGTCGCCACCGGGCCGACGGTCACCTTCCGGGGCGCCGTGGCCGGGGCCGCCGTCGCCGCCGCGGTCCCCGGGGAGGCGACGGCGGTGGTCCGGGGGACGACGCTGTGGGTGCCGACGACCACGGCGGCCACGGTCAGCGCGGAGAGGGTGGTGGTGACCAGGGTCGGGGCCAGGTAGCGGCGTCGGGTGGTGCGGCGGCGGTGCTGGCCCATGCGCGGTCTGCTCCTTGCCCCGGTCGACGGCGGTACGGGATCCGACTATGGCGCCCCGAGCTGGGAAGGCCGTGATGCGCCGCTGGGAAGGCGATGAGAATTCAGCCGGTCGCCGCCCTGCCGCGGGGCCCGGACGGCGCCGCCGCGGCCGTGGGAGGTCGGGTGGCACGCGGGCGCCGCGGGCTTCATCGGGCGCGCTGGCGCTGGTGGGCCGGACTCTGCGCCTGGGTCTGCGGCGCCCGGGCGCCGACCGCGCCGGCCGCGCCGGCCTCGGCCTGTGCCGCGCCGTCGGCGGCCCCGGCGGCCTCCCCCGGCGCCGGCCGGTGGTCGATCATCAGGAACGCGATCAGCGCGGCCAGCAGCAGGATGCCCATCGCCACCCAGGTGGCGACCACGTAGCCGTGCACCGCGCCCTCGGCCTGGACGGCGGGGTTGCCGGCACCGGCGGCGCGGGCGGCCAGCCAGCTCGCGGTGGCGCTGGCCGCGATGGTGTTCAGCAGCGCCGTGCCGAAGGAGCCGCCGACCTGCTGGGCCGAGTTGATGGTGGCCGAGGCCGCGCCCGCCTCGCTCGGGGCGACGCCGAGGGTGGCGAGGCTCATCGACGGCATGAAGATCAGGCCCATGCCGAAGCCGAGCAGCAGTTCGGCGGGCAGCACCATGCCGGCCCAGGGGCTGTCCACATGCATCCGGGTCAGCCAGGCCATGCCGGCGGCGGCCAGCAGCAGTCCGGGGCCGATCAGGTTGCGGGACGGCACCCTGGTCATCAGCCGGGCCGCGAAGGCGGTCGAGCTGATCACGATGGCGGCGGTCATCGGCAGGAAGGAGACGCCGGACATGATCGGCGAGAAGTGCTTGATCACCTGAAGGTAGTAGGTCAGGAACAGGAACAGGCCGAACATGCCGATCATCGCCAGGCCGACCGAGAGGGCGCCGCCGCCCCGGTTCCGGTCGGCGACGATGTGCGTCGGCAGCAGCGCGTGCGGGGTGCGCTTCTCGACCAGTACGAACACCACCAGCAGCAGCACGCCGAGCGCCAGCGAGCCCAGCACCAGGGCGTCGCCCCAGCCCCGGGTGACCGCCTCGGACATGCCGAACACGATCGCGAGCAGACCGCCGCAGCCGAGCAGCGCGCCGGGCAGGTCCAGTCTGATCCGGGCGCCCTTGCCGATGTGGTCGCGCTCCAGCACGGAGAACGCCGCGAAGGCGGCCGCCACCGCGATCGGGGTGTTGACGAACAGGCACCAGCGCCAGTCGAGGTACTCGGTCAGCACGCCGCCGAGCAGCAGGCCGATCGCGGCGCCGCCACCCGCGATCGCGCCGAAGATCCCGAAGGCGGTGCTCCGCTCCTTGGGATCGGAGAAGGTCGTGGAGAGCAGGCCCAGCGCGGAGGGGGCCAGCAGCGCTCCGAAGGCACCCTGCAAGGCCCGGGCCGCGAAGAGCATGGTGGGTCCGTTGGCGCCGCCGCCGATCGCGGAGGCGAGCGCGAAGCCGAGCAGGCCGACGATGAAGACGCGTTTGCGGCCGAAGAGGTCGCCGAGCCGGCCGCCGAGCAGCAGCAGTCCGCCGAAGGCCAGCGTGTAGGCGGTGATCACCCACTGCCGGTCGGCGTCCGAGATGCCGAGGTCCTTCTGGGCCGACGGGAGGGCGATGTTCACGATGGTGATGTCGAGGACGATCATCAGCTGGGCGATGGCGATGACCGCCAGGGCCCACCAGCGGCGGGACTCCGCCGCCGCATGACCGGTGGGGGCTTGGGCTTGGGCAGACACTGGGGGAGCCTTTCCGGAGGGGTGCGGAGAGGTCACGCAGTCGCCTTCCAGCCAAACGCTCGGCGCGGCGAATGGCAAGGAAAAATCTGTACAAATCGGTAGAACCAGGACCAGGGAACCAGGGGCGTGGGACCACGGCAGGAGGCCCCCGGGACCGTTCCCGGGGGCCTCGCGCCGTGCTCGTCCGCGGCTACAGCGCCGACAGCTCCGCGACTACAGCACCGACAGCTCCGCGACCAGGTCGTCCAGGCCCAGCGAGCCCTGCGACAGGGCCGCCATGTGCCAGGCCTTGAGGTCGAACACCTCGCCGCGCGCCTCGTGCGCCGCCCGGGCCGCCGCGCGCCCGCGCAGCCAGGCCCGCTCGCCCAGCTTGTAGCCGATCGCCTGGCCGGGCAGGCCCAGGTAGCGGACCAGCTCGCTGTCCAGGAAGTCGGCGGACAGCCCGCAGTACAGGCCGAAGAACTCCCGCGCGGCCTCCGGCGTGACCGGCTCCCCCGCGCGGTACGGCGAGTCCGCCGGGAACTCCAGGCCGGCGTGCATGCCGATGTCGACGATCACCCGCAGCGCCCGCATCATCTGCGCGTTGAGGTAGCCGAGCCGGTGGCCGGGGTCGGTGAGGTAGCCGAGCTCGTCCATCAGGCGCTCGGCGTACAGCGCCCAGCCCTCCAGGTTGGCGCTCACCCCGCCCAGGCTCACCTGGTAGGTGGAGAGCCGGTCGGCGACGTAGTTCCACTGCGCGAGCTGCAGGTGGTGGCCGGGGACGCCCTCGTGGTACCAGGTCGAGACGAGGTCCCACTCGGGGAAGCGCTCCCGGCCCAGCAGCGGCAGCCAGGTCCGGCCGGGGCGGCTGAAGTCCAGCGACGGGGCGGTGTAGTACGGCGCGGCGGCGCTGCCGGCCGGGGCGATCCGGGACTCGACCCGGGTGATCGGCTCGGCCAGGTCGAAGTGGGTGCCCTGGAGGTCGGCGATCGCGGAGTCCATCAGGCCCTGGAGGAACTCACGGGCGGCCTCGGCGCCGGTCCGCGCGGGCCCGTCGGTCTCCAGCCACTTCATCGCCTCCATCGGCTCGGCGCCGGGCCGCACCCGGTCGGCCTCGACCCGCATCTGGGCGAGCAGGTCGTGGAACTCCCCCCAGGCCCAGGCGTAGGCCTCGTCGAGGTCGAGGTCGGCACCGGACCAGTAGCGCACCCAGCGGCCGTAGCGCTCGCGGCCGACGGTGTCGGGGGCGCCGGCGGCGGCCGGCCCGTAGACGTCGCGCAGCCAGTCGCGCAGCGCGGCCAGCGCCTCGGCGGCGGCCACGGCGTGCCCGGCCAGTTCCTCGCGCAGCGCCTCCGGGGCCTCCTGGACGAGGCCGCCGAACCAGCCGCCGGGAACGTCCCCGGCCAGCCATTCGCCGAGCTGGCCGGTCACCGTGGTGACCTGGCGGGGGCCGGAGAGCAGACCGCGCTCGATGCCCTCGGCGAGGGTCGCGCGGTACCCGGTGAGCGCCTGCGGCACCCGGGCCAGGCGGCGGCCGAGGATCCGCCACTGCTCCTCGGTGTCGGTGGGCATCAGGGTGAAGACGTCACGGAGATTGTGGACCGGGGAGCCGAGGTTGTGGACGGCCCGGTACCGCTCGCCCGCGTCGTGGACGGCGAGTTCGGCGGTGAGCCGCTCGCGCAGCAGGCGGGCGCAGCGCCGTTCGGCCTCGTCCCGGGGGGTACCGGCCGCCTCGGCGGCGTCGAGCGCCGCCTCGGCCTCGTCGAGCCGGGCCAGGACGGAGCGGCCGAGTCCGGCGATCGCCTCGGCACCGGCCGGGGAGAGATCGGGGAGGCGGTCGTCCTCGGGGTTCAGGCCCAGGTACACCGCGGTCAGCGGGTCGAGCTCGGCAAGGTCCCGGACATAGGCGTCGGCGACACTGCGGGGTGTGGTGCCGTCGGAGCTGATCAGTTCAACCATTCCGACATCATGGCGTGGCCCGCGCGGTTTGCAAGCCCCTACCGGGTGGCATGGACCGGCCAATCAGCGTCCGGCCGGACGGGGCCGCCCGGGTGGACCGGACTGCCGCCGACGGCGCAGGGCCCGGCCCGGTTCCCAGCGGGGCCGTCCGCGAGCGAACGGGAAGAAGGCGAGCCCGATCAGCGCGGCGGTGAAGTGCCCGAGGTCCGTGAAGGTGTGCGAGAACACCAACGGCACCAGGTAGAAGACCACCACCCCGCCGCCGTACAGCCACCGCCAGCGGCCGGCGAACCGGTGGGTGAGCACCCCCGCCACCCCGGCCAGCGCGTAGGAGACGCCGACGTCCACCGTGTCGGCCATGCTGCGCTGCAGGGTGCCGCGGACGATCCCCCAGGCCACCACGCCCTCGCTCACCAGGGTCGCCAGCACGTGCGCGGTGGCGGCCACCGTGAACCAGCGGGCGGTGCCCAGCCAGCGCTCGGCGTTGGCGTGGACCAGCGTGAACAGCACGGCGTACAGCGGCCAGCTCGACGTCTCCGTCCACAGCGCGCTGGCCACCAGGGCGTGCACCGGGCGCGAGCGCAGGTGCTCCAGATTGGTCGAACGGGCGGCCAGGAACCAGTCCAGGGTGCGCGGGTCCGTCCGCGCCACGACGAAGCTGGTGACCGCCAGGACGAGCAGCCACAGGTAGGTGCCGGGCGCCGAGCGGACCCACGCCAGGAGCGCGCGCGGCACCCCGCGCAGCCGGCGCGCCCGGGGCGGCCGTTCCAGCGTCTGCGCCATCCGGCGGGCCTCCTCGGTGCGGCGGCGTGGTGCGTCCCATCCTCGGGCGGGGCCCGGCGGGCCGCCTCCCGGCACGGGCGTCCGGCCGGGTGGAACGGCCCGCCGGGGCGGGCCGGCGGACCGCCCCGCGGCCGGCCGGGCCGGGCCCCGGACGGGCGCAAACGCCCGTTCGGAAGATCGGTGCAGACCCGGCTCCGATCCGGCCCGGGGCGGTTACGCTGACCGCCATGGAAGCCAGCCCAGCGTCCGTCCCGCCCGCCCCCGAACCGGCCGCCCGGCCGCGGCGCGCCGGGTACCGGCGGCTACCGGTGCAGCAGCGGCGCGAGCAGCTGATCGCGGTGGCGCTGGAGCTGTTCGCCCACCGGCCGCCCGAGGAGGTCGGGCTGGACGACGTCGCGGAGGCCGCCGGGGCGTCCCGGCCGCTGGTCTACCGCTACTTCGCCGGCGGCAAGCAGCAGCTGTACGAGGCCGCGCTGCGCAGCGCGGCCGAGGAGCTCACCGACCGCTTCACGGTGCCGCCCGCCGGCACCCCGACCCAGCAGCTGTCGGCCGTGCTGGAGCGGTACTTCTCCTTCGTCGCCGAGCACGACGCGGGCTACTCGGCGCTGCTGCGCGGCGGGTCGGTGGTCGAGACGGCCCGCACCTCGGCGATCGTCGACGACGTCCGGCGGGCGGCACTGCGCCGGACGCTGCGCCACCTCGGGGTGCGGCAGGCCGGGCCGCGGCTGACGCTGCTGGTGCGCTCGTGGATCGCGGTGGTCGAGGGGGCCTCGCTGAGCTGGCTCGACGAGGGCCGGGCGCTGCCGGTGGACGAGCTGCGCGAGTGGCTGGTGGACCAGTTCGTGGCGATGGCGGCGGCGACGGCGCTGCACGACCCGCAGACCGCCGAGGTGCTGACCGCGCTGCTGGCACTGGAGGGCCCGGACTCACCGCGCACGGCGCGGCTGCGGGCGGCGCTGGACCCCGTCGGGCCGTCCCGCTGATCAGCCCGGGGCGAACAGGCGCGTGGACGGCCGCCCCGCGGTACAGGATCCGGCCATGGAGCTCATCCGCATACGCCCCGACCTGACCGTCATCACCCTGGACTTCGGCACCGCCTACCTCTGGCGCGACGAGGACGGCGCGCTCACCCTCGTCGACACCGGCATCGCCGGGCAGGCCGACGCGATCGAGGAGGCGGTCCGCGCCGTCGGCGCCGACCCCGCCGCGCTGCGCGGCATCGTGCTCACCCACCACCACGAGGACCACGCCGGCTCGGCCGCCGAACTCGCCCGGCGTCACGGCGCCGAGGTGACCGCCCACCGGCTGGAGGCCCCGGTGGTCCGCGGCGAGCAGCCGCCGAAGCCGTTCACGCTGAGCCCGTTCGAGCAGGAGCTGCGGGACGCCCTGCCGGCGCTGCCGCCCGCCCCGCCGTGCCGGGTGGACCGCGAGGTCACGGACGGCGAGGTGCTCGGCTTCGGCGGCGGCGCCGTGGTGGTGCACGTGCCCGGCCACACCGACGGGTCGATCGCCCTGCACCTGCCGCGCGCGGGGGTGCTGTTCACCGGCGACCTCGCCGCCAACGTCGGGCACCGGACCATGCCCGGCGTCTTCAACACCGATCCGGCGCTGGCCCTGGAGTCCTTCCACCGGCTGGCCGCGCTGGACGCCGAGACCGTGCTGTTCGGCCACGGCGAGCCGCTCGCCGAGGGCGGCTCAGCCGTGCTGCGCCGGGCCGCCGAGCAGCTCGGCGAGCACTAGCGGCGGCTCCTGCTCCGCCTCGGCGGCGGCGCTCTCGCGCTCCCAGCGCTCCAGGTCGCGCCCGACGTCCTCGCGGGCCCGCGGGTGGCCGTCCAGCACCGGCAGCAGCTCGCGCAGCAGGGCGACGGCCGCCCGCGGCCGGCCCGAGCGGGCCAGCCAGAGCGCCAGGTCGTGGCAGGTCCGCAGGGTGCGCGGGTCGGCCGGCCCGAAGGCCCGGGAGAACTGCGGGATCAGCGTGACCAGCTGCTCGACGGCCCGCTCGGGCGAGCCGGCCGCGCCGCGCCGCCAGGCGTCGTCGGCCTTCCGCCGCAGCGCCTCCGGGTCGGGGCCGAGCTCGCGCAGCCGGAGGCGGACCTCGGCGGCGTCGGCGGGCCGGTCCTCCGGGTTCTTGGCGAGCAGCTGGAGGATCAGCCGGTCCAGCGCCGGGTAGGGCGAACCGGGGGCCGGCGGCGGCTCGTTGACGTGCTTGTACATCATGCTCACCGGCGTGGTGGCGCTGAACGGGCGGCGGCCGGTGAACAGCTGGTAGAGGATCACGCCGAGCGCGTAGAGGTCGGCCCGGCCGTCGATGTGCTCGCCGGACCAGCACTCGGGCGCCAGGTAGGCCGGGGTGCCGATGACCACGCCGGTGGAGGTGAGCCCGCCGCCCTGCTGGGAGAGCAGCCGGGCGATGCCGAAGTCCAGCACCTTGGCCTCACCGGTGTCGGTGATCATGATGTTCTCGGGCTTGATGTCCCGATGCACCACGTCGCTGCGGTGCGCGGAGTCCAGCGCCTTGCAGACCTGCCGCATCCAGCGCAGGGCGACCGCCGGCTCCGGCCCGGTCCCGGCGCCCAGCAGCGCGGAGAGCGGGCGGCCCCGGACCAGCTCCATCACCAGGTAGTGCGTCCAGCGCGCGCCGTCCTGCACCCGCCCGTAGTCGTACAGGGTGACGATGTGCGGATGGGACAGGCCCCCGACGGTCTTGGCCTCGCGGATGAACCGGCCGACCGCCTCCTCGTCCCCGGCCTTCTCCTCGGAGAGCACCTTGAGCGCGACCGCGCGCCCGATGACCTCGTCGTGGGCGGCCCAGACCACGCCGAACCCGCCCCGGCCGAGCTCCCGCTCCAGCCGGTAGCGGCCGCCCACGACATCGCCCGCCTTCATGCCTTCCCCCACCAAGTCCGCCGGAACCGAACAGCGTTCATCCTGACCGGGTCAGGGTAGCGGCGGGCAGGGGCGTTCGGGTGAACTACCCGGGGCCCGGTCCGGGGCCTACGTCTTCGGCAGGCCGACCGGGTTGATCTCCGAGGTCTGCACGGCCTCGGCGTCCAGGCCCCAGCGCTTCAGCACCTGCCCGTAGGTGCCGTTGCCGATCACCTCGTTGATCGCCCCGTTCAACGCCTTGACCAGGCCGTTGTCCTTCTTGGTGGTGGCGCCGATCTTGCCGAGCACCGCGGCCCCGGCGCCCGAGTAGGTGCCGATCACCTCGGTCTCGCCGGTCTGCACGGCGTGGAAGGCGGTCACCGGGTTGGGGCCGACGTAGATGTCGATCCGGCCGGAGGAGAGCGCCAGGTAGTAGTCCGAGGAGCTCTGGAAGTACTTGATGTCGGCCGGCTTGAGGCCGTTGCGCACGTTCTCCTCGTTCCAGGCGACGAGCAGCTTCTCCTGGTTGGTGCCGGAGCTGACGGCGACGGTCCGCCCCGCGATGTCCTTGGGACCGGTGACCTTCCAGCCGGTGCCCTTCTTCGCCTCGAAGCCGAGGATGTCCAGGCGGTAGGTGGCGAAGTCGTACTTCTCCTTGCGGGCCTCGGTGACGGTGATGTTGGAGAGGCCGACGTCGTACTTGCCGCTGTCCAGACCGACGAAGATGTTCTCCCAGGAGACCGGGTTGAACTCGATCTCCAGGCCGAGCACGTTGCCGATCAGCGAGGCGAGGTCCGGCTCCACCCCGATGATGGTCCGGTCGTCGTTGGCGTAGAAGTCCAGCGGCGGCGTGGTGCCCAGCGAATCGACCACGGTCAGCTTGCCGCGCTTTCTGATCTCCTCCGGCACCAGCGCCGCGATGGCCTCCACCTTGGGCGTGGTGACCCGGTTCTGCTGGGGCGTCAGGTTCACCGTGGCGCCGTTGGGCGCGGTGCTGCCCTTCGCGGGGGCGAGGTCCGCCGCGACGTCCGAGGAGCTGCCGCAGGCGGCCAGGGTGAGGGCGGCGGCGAGCGCGGCGGCGGTCACGAGGGCGCGACGGGGTAGGGACATGGCGGTACTCCTGCCGGTGAGAGGGAGGGGGGTGGTGCCGGTGAGGGGTTCGGCGGGTCAGAGGACCTTGGCCAGGAAGGCCCGGGTCCGCTCGTGCTGCGGTTCGTCGAGGACCGCCCGGGGCGGGCCCTGCTCGACCACGACGCCGCCGTCCATGAAGACCACGGTGTCGGCGACCTCGCGGGCGAAGCCGATCTCATGGGTGACCACGATCATCGTGGTGCCGCTGCGGGCGAGGTCCTTGACGACGTCCAGCACCTCGCCGACCAGCTCCGGGTCGAGCGCCGAGGTCGGCTCGTCGAACAGCAGCACCTTCGGGTCCAGCGCCAGCGCCCGGGCGATCGCCACCCGCTGCTGCTGGCCGCCGGAGAGCTGGCGCGGGTAGGCCTGCGCCTTCTCGGCCAGGCCCACCCGTTCGAGCAGCTCCAGCGCCCGGGCCCGGGCCTCGGCCTTCGGCCGGCGCAGGGCGCTGACCGGGGCCTCGGTGAGGTTCTCCAGCACGGTCAGGTGCGGGAAGAGGTTGAAGTTCTGGAAGACGAAGCCGATGTTGGTCCGCTGCCGCAGGACCTCGCGCTCCTTGAGCTCGTGCAGCCGGTCCCCGGAGCGGCGGTAGCCGATCAGCTCGCCGTCGATCGCGACGAAGCCCCGGTCCACCTTCTCCAGGTGGTTGATCGAGCGCAGCAGGGTGGACTTCCCGGAGCCGGACGGCCCGAGCACCACGGTCACCGAGCCGGCCGGCACGTCGAGGTCGACGCCGCGCAGCACCGCGTTCGCCCCGAAGCTCTTCCACAGGCCGCGCACCTGCACCATGGGCGCCGGCGCGGGCACCTCGGCCCGCTCGCCGGCGGTTTCCTCGACGAGGGTGGTCACGAGCGTCCTCCGGTTGCGGTGGTGGCGGCGGTGGCGGTGCGGGCGCGCAGGCCCCGGACGAACGTCCGGGCCCGCTGGAGCGGGGTGGGCGGCGGCGTGCGGTCGGCGCCGCGGGCGAAGTAGCGCTCGACGTAGTACTGGCCGATCGACAGCACGGTGGTGAGCAGCACGTACCAGACGGTGGCGACCATCAGCATCGGCACCACCCGGCCGGTGCGGCCGTACACCACCTGCACCTGGTAGAAGAGCTCGCCGATGGCCATCACATAGACCATCGAGGTGCCCTTGAACAGCGAGATCACCTCGTTGGCGGCGGCCGGCAGGATGCCCCGCATGGCCTGCGGCAGGACGATCCGCCAGGCCTGCCGCCAGCGCGGCACGCCGAGCGCGGTGGCGGCCTCGCGCTGGCCGGGGTCGACGGCGATCACGCCGCCGCGGATGATCTCGGCGGCGAACGCGGCCTGGTGCAGCCCGAGGCCGATCACCGCCGCGCCGAGCGCGCCCATCACGCCGACCGTCTCGAACTCCCCGAAGGTCGGCCCGAACGGGATGCCGAAGCCGAACCGCCGGTAGAGGTAGGAGAGGTTGAACCAGAAGACCAGCTGGACGATCAGCGGGATCGAGCGGAACACCCAGACGTAGGCCCAGGCGACGGACCGCAGGACGGCACTGCGCGACAGCCGCATCGCGGCCACCACGGCGCCCAGCGCGAAGCCCAGCACGGTGCCGTAGAGGGTGAGTTCGACGGTCCGCCCGACCGCCCGCAGGATGGTGTCGGCGGAGAAGAACAGCCGGAAGGTGGCCCAGTCCCAGCCGGGGTTGGTGGCCAGGCCGTGGGCGAACTGGGCCAGCACGACGAGGGTGGCGAGGCCGGCCGCCCAGCGCCACGGGTGCCGGGCGCGGACGGTGCGCAGCCCGGCCAGCTCGCCGAGGTCGAGCGGGGCGCCCGGGCCGGCGGCCGCGGCGGGTGCGGGTCTGCCGCCGGGTTTCGCGAGGGGTTCGGTGGTGCCGGTGACGGTGCTCATGGGGGACTCCTCCCAAGGGGCCCTGGACAGGGGGTCGCGGATGCGCGGACGGTCACTTGTGCTCGGGAGGGCTGATCCGGGACTCCTCCACGGCCGAGTCCGTCACCCCCCACTTGCGGAGGATCCGCTCGTACGTCCCGTCCTTGATCAGCTCGTTGACGGCCGCCTGGAACGCCGGGGTGAGCAGGGAGCCCTTCTTGAACGCGAAGCCGACGTCGAGGCGGTGGAACTCGCCGAGGAAGCGGGTGCCCGCGGCCTCCTGGGCCGCCTCGTAGCGCAGGCCGTTGATGGTCGACATGACGATGTCCACCCGGCCCTGCTGGAGGCTGGTCAGCCGGGCGCCGTTGTCGCTGAACGCCTTCACCTCGTAGGGCTTCTTGCCGGCGTCGGCGCAGACGCTCTTCTTCGCGTTGAGCGTGGTCTCGAAGGTGGTGCCGGCGCCGGTGCCGATGGTCAGCCCGCAGAGCTGGACCAGATCGGTGACCGGCTGGATCGAGGTGTTGTCCTTCTTGACCGCGAAGCCCTGGCCGTCGTCGATGTAGGTGACGAAGTCGATCGTCTTCAGCCGGGCCTCGGTGACCCCGAAGTTGCCGGTGCCGACGTCGTACTTGCCGCTGCCGAGCGCGGGCAGGATGGTCTCGAACGCCGCCTCCTCGCGCTGCACGGTCAGGCCGAGCACCTTGGCCACCGCATCGGCGAAGTCGATGTCCAGGCCGGCGGCCTTCTTGGTGGCCTGGTCGGAGTAGAAGGCGGAGGGCGGGGTGCCGATCGAGACGCCGAACTTGACCGTCCCGGCGGTCCGGACGTCGGCGGGCAGCAGCGCGGCGGCGGTGTCCGACTTCTTCAGACCGGAGACGAGGTCCTCGGCGGCGGCGGAGACGGCCTGCTGCCCCGGGCCCGCCGCGGCCACCGGCTTCGGGTCCGAACCGCACGCGGCCAGCGCCAGGACCGGCAGCAGGGCGGTGGCCGCGAGCAGGCGGCGGCGGACGGTGGTGGTTCTCACGGGTACGGGTGCCTTTCGGGGTGGGTCAGTGGAGGTGCTTCTCGAACGGCAGCGGGCCGATGGTCAGCGGGTCCGCGGAGACGTCGAACAGCGGGGTGTAGCCGTTGGCCAGGTAGAGCCCGCGGGCCTCGGGCTGGCGCGGGCCGGTGGTGAGGTAGAGCCGGCGGTAGCCCGCCGCGGCGGCGGCCCGCTCCAGCTCGGCCAGCACCCGGGTGGCCAGGCCCCGGCGGCGGTGCGCCGAGTGCGTCCACATCCGCTTGACCTCGGCCGTCCCGGCGTCGAGGCGCTTGTACGCGCCGCCGGCCACCGGCGCACCGCCCTCCAGCAGGAGCAGCAGGACGCCGCCGTGCTGTTCGGCCCAGCTGTCCGCCGGGTAGCGGGTCATCTCCTCGTGCGCCTCGGGGCCGTAGCGGCGGACGTACTCCTCGGTCAGCTCGCGCACCAGCGGCTCGGCGAGCGGGTCGTCGATGTGCACCCGGCGGACCTCGAAGCCGAGCGCCGTCGCACCGCTCGCGCCCGTCACGCCTGGACCGCGATCAGCTGATGCCGGTCGTGCTCGGCGCGCTCGGCCCGCCCGGCCTCGGCGGCCGCCTTGGCGGCGTCCCGCTTGGCGACCTCCTCGCGGACGATCGGGATCACGTACCGGCCGAAGTCGACGGCGTCGTCGACCAGGTGGTAGCCGCGCGCGGAGAGGATGTCCACGCCCAGGTCGTAGTAGTCGAGCAGCGCCTGGGCGACCGTCTCCGGGGTGCCGACCAGCGCGTTGGAGTTGCCCGCCCCGCCGGTGGCGGCGGCGGTCGGCGTCCACAGCGCCCGGTCGTAGCGCTCGCCCGCCTCGGCGATCTCCAGCAGGCGCTGGGAGCCGGTGTTCTCGGGGGCCGCGGCCCCGGCCGGGCGGCCGCGGCGGATCAGCTCGCCGCCCTCCCGGCGCGCCCGGATCGCGGCCACCGTCCGGTGCGCCTTTTCCCAGGCCAGCTCCTCGGTCGGCGCGATGATCGGCCGGAACGCCACCTGGATCCGCGGCAGGTCGCTGCGCCCGGCGGCCCGGGCCGCCTCCTTCACCCGCTCGATCTGCTCGGCGGTGCGGGCCAGCGGCTCGCCCCAGAGGCAGTAGACGTCCGCCTCGGCGCCGCCGGCCGCGTAGGCCGCCGCCGAGGAGCCGCCGAAGGAGACCCCGGGGCGCGGCTGCTGCACGGGGAAGACGTCGGAGACGAAGTCCCGGAAGCGGTAGTGCGTGCCCTCGTGGTCGAAGGGCTCCCGGCTGGTCCAGGCCTTCTTGACGATCCCGATGTACTCCCTGGTCCGGTCGTACCGCTCGTCCTTGGTGAGGAAGTCGCCCTCGCGCTGCTGCTCGTGGTCGTTGCCGCCGGTGATGAAGTGGACGGTGAGCCGGCCCTCGCTGATCCGGTCCAGGGTGGCGAAGGTCTTCGCGGCGAAGGTCGGGTACGAGACGTTCGGGCGGTGGGCGAGCAGGATCTGCAGGGTGTCGAGGCGGGCGGCGACGAACGCGGCGGCGGGCGCCGGGTCGGGGGCGCCGGAGCCGTAGGCGAACAGCACGCGGTCCCAGCCGTGGTCCTCGTGGGCGCGGGCCAGCCGCAGCGTGTAGTCGCGGTCGAACGCGGCGGTGGTGCGCGCGGTGGTCTCGGTACCGTCGGCGGTGGCGGCGATGCCGAGGAATTCGACGGGCATGGTGGCGGAGCCTTTCGGGTCGTGCGCAGTCCGGTGGGCTGCGGGTGGGCAGGCCGGAGGAAGCCCTGGCGGTGCGGCGGGCCGGGCCGTGGTGCGGGGAGGGCGGCGGCGGGCACGTGACGGCCCGCGGGCGGACGGGGGAACTGCCGGAGCACAGCGCGGTGAGGAGGGGAGGAGGGGCGGCGGCAGCGCGCGACCGACGAGCCGTCAGGACGTGACGGCTCTCCCGGCCCGGGACGGGGCACCGAGGGAGGTCCCCGCGAGGGAGGACGGGGCCGGACGGACGGCCCGCTGCCGGGTCAGCCGCGACACGCCGCGGACCACACCCGACCGAAGTCGATGTGGTCGCGGGTGACCAGGGGCTGCTCGGCGTACATGGCCTCAAGTTGAGCAGCGAACCGCGCACGGCGTCAACCACCCTCCATTGCCGCCGTGTTGCGATCTCCTGTCGCCCCGCGAAGCCTTCCGGGACCCGGCCCGGACCGGGCTTCCCGCCCTTGACACCCGCCGCTCGCTCACGCGTACGATCGCGGCCGGAGTGCAGTGCACCGCCGGCCGTGTTGAGGGACGCGGGCCGGCCGCAACGGCCGTACGTGACCACGCCGTACCCCGCCCCGTGCGCCCGCGCGCCTCCCCGCGTGCGCGCACCTCCGCCCTCCCGCCTGGAGCCCGAGCATGGCCACCCCGCCGGACGTCCTGCCCGCCCCCGCCCGCCCCCTCACCGGGTCCGCCGCCCCGCCGTCCGCGGCCGCGCCCGACGCCGCGGCCGCCACCGCCCGGATCGTCCCCCGCCGCCGCCCCGGCCAGTGGGTCTCCGCCGCCGTCGCCCTGCTGGTCTTCGCGATGGTGGTCAACTCGCTGGCCCGCAACCGGGCGTTCCAGTGGGACGTGGTCGCCGACTGGTTCACCGCCACCTCCGTGCTGAACGGCCTGACCCTGACCCTCTGGCTGACCGCCGTCACCCTCGGCCTCGGCTTCCTGCTCGGCACCGTCCTCGCCACCATGCGGCTGTCCGCCAACCCGGTGCTGCGCACGCTCAGCTGGGTCTACATCTGGATCTTCCGCTCCACCCCGGCGCTGGTGCAGCTGCTGCTCTTCTTCAACATCGGCGCCCTCTACCCCACCCTCGGCCTCGGCATCCCGTTCGGCCCGGAGTTCCTCACCGTCCGCACCGTCAACCTGTTCGGCCCGACCCTCACCGCCGTCGTCGGCCTGACCCTGCTGGAGGGCGCGTACGCCGCCGAGGTGGTGCGCGGCGGCATCCTCTCCGTCGACCGCGGCCAGCTGGAGGCCGCCTCCGCGCTCGGCCTCGGCCGGTGGCGGGTGCTGCGCCGGATCGTCGTCCCGCAGGCGATGCGCTCGATCGTGCCGACCGCCGGCAACATGCTGATCAGCGCGCTCAAGGGGACCAGCATCATCAGCGTGCTGGCCGTCTCCGACCTGCTCTACTCGGTCCAGCTGGTCTACCTGCAGTCCTACCAGGTCATCCCGATGCTGATGGTCGCCACCATCTGGTACATCGTGATCACCACCGTGCTGTCCGTCGGGCAGTACTACGTGGAGCGGCACTACGCGAAGGGCGCCACCCGCGAGGGGCTGCCGCCCACCCCGCTGCAGAAGGCCCGCGCCGGGTACCGGCGGCTGCGCGCCGCCGCGTCCGCGCCCACCGGCCTCCCCGGGGAGGCCGGCCGGTGAGCGCCGTCCTGGTCATCGTCGGCGCCGGGCCGCGCGGCACCGGCGTCCTGGAGCGGATCGCCGCCAACGCGCCCGAACTGCTGCCCGCCGACCGGCCGCTGCACATCCACCTGGTCGACCCGCACCCGCCCGGCGGGGGCCGGATCTGGCGCCACGAGCAGTCCCCGCTGCTGCGGATGAACTCGATGGCCGAGGACGTCACGATGTTCACCGACGAGCGCTCCACCATCGACGGACCGGTGCGCCCCGGCCCCTCGCTGGCCGAATGGGCCGCCGCGGTCGAGGAGTTCGCCCCGTACCGGGAGATCGCCGACCCGGACGTCCGGGACGAGCTGCGCACCCTCGCGCCCACCGACTTCCCCACCCGGCGGGCCCAGAGCGCCTACCTGGACTGGGTGTTCCGGCGCGCCGTCGCCGACCTTCCGCCGCACGTCACGGTCACCGTCCACCGGGACACCGCGCACCGCGTCGAGGGCCCGGCCGACGGGCCGCAGCGGGTCCACCTCACCGACCGGGTGCTCACCGCGGACCACGTCGTGCTCACCCTGGGGCACCTCGACTCCGCCCCCGACCCCCGGTACGCCGCCGACACCGCCTTCGCCGACCGGCACGGCCGCGTCCACGTCCCGCCCGCCTACTCCGCCGACGCGACCGCCGAACTCGACCGCATCGCCCCCGGCGAGCACACCGTGCTGCGCGGTTTCGGGCTCGCCTTCGTCGACCTGGTCTCCCTGCTCACCGAGGGCCGCGGCGGCCGCTTCGAGCCGGACGGCGCGGGCGGCCTGGTCTACCGCCCCTCCGGCCGCGAGCCCGTGCTGCACGTCGGCTCCCGGCGCGGCGTGCCCTACCACTCCAAGACCGACTACCGCCTCCAGGGCCCGCGCCCGCCGCTCCCCCGCCACTTCGACGCCGCCGCCGTCGACGCCCTCCTCGACCGCCCCGGGCCTCTCGAACTGCGCCGCGACGCCTGGCCGCTGATGGCCAAGGACATCGGCTTCGGGCACTACCACGAGCTGTTCCACGCCCACCCCGCACGCACCGCCCTGCCCTGGGCGGAGTTCCTGGCCGGCTACGACGCCCTCCCCTGGGCGTCCCCGGAGCTGCACGCCCTGGTCGAACGGGCCGTCCCCGACCCGGCCGACCGGCTCGACCTCGAACGCCTCGACTTCCCGCTCGCCGGCCTCGAACTCGGCTCCGCCGAGGAGCTCCAGCAGCACCTGCGCCGCTACATCACCGAGGACGCCGACCGCCGCGCCGACCCCGCCCACAGCGCCGACCTCGGCGCCTTCCTCGCCCTGCTCTCGCTCTTCGGCCAGCTGCCCCGGCTGCTCGGCTCCGGCCGGCTCACCGCCCGCTCGGTGGCCGAGGAGGTCGACGAGTGGTTCTTCGGCTACTTCAGCTACCTCGCCTCCGGGCCGCCCGGCTTCCGGCTGCGCCAGCTGCTCGCGCTCTCCGAGGCCGGGGTGGTCCGCTTCCTCGGCGCCGGCATCCGGGTCGAGCGCGACGAGGCCGGCGGCACCTGGCGGGCCCGGGGCGCCACCGTGCCCGGCCACAGCGTCACGGCCACCGCGCTGGTCGAGGCGTACCTGCCCAAGCACGCGCTGGCGCGCACCCGTGACCCGCTGCTGCGCGACCTGCACCGCACCGGGCGGATCACCGAGGAGGTCGTCACCGACCCGGAGTACACCCACCGCTCGGGCCTGCTCACCATCCGCCCCGGGGACAGCCGGGTGCTCGACCCGGCCCTCGACGGTGACGCGCACCCCCGCCGCACCGCCCTCGGCCCGCACACCAGCCTGCGCGCGGCCGCCGCCTTCGCCCGCCCGCGCACCGACTCGCCCGGCTTCCGCCAGAACGACGCCGCCGCCCGGGCCCTCCTGTGCGCCCTCGCCCGCGCCGACTCGGCGGTGCCGGCGTGAGCGCCGGGCCGCCGGGCGCGGCGTCCGGGCGGGGTGCCCGGGTGCGGCGGGCCCGTCACGGGCCGTAGATCTCCTCCACCAGGTCCTCGGCCGTGACGTGGTCCGGCGCGGAGAGGATCCAGTCGCCGACCTGCTTGATCCCGGTGCCGCGCTCCAGCGCCGTCAGGCACGCGTTGGCCTCCTGGTCCGAGGCGAAGTCCCAGGCCAGCAGGCGGTGGATCAGCAGCAGCGCCTCCCCCGGGTGCATCTGCGGCCGCCGGCCGGGCCGGGCGCGCCCGGCCGGGGCCGCGGCCAGCCGCTGCTGGTAGCCGGCGAGGTCCTGCCAGGCCTGGAGGGTGGCCGGGTGCTGCTCGCCGAGGGTGCGGGCGAGGTCCGGCAGCAGGGTGCGCAGCTGGAGCACCGCGCCGTCCAGGTCGCCCCGGTTGGCCGTGTACACCGCCAGGTCGTGGCGTGCCTTGAGCACGCGCGGGTCGTGGGCGCCCCAGGTCGCGTGCAGGTCCGGGAGCAGCTGGCCGAGCCGGCGCAGCGCGCTGACCGTCTCGCCGCTCTCCCCGATGCACCACACCAGGTGGTAGCGGGCGGCGAGGGTGTCCGGGTCGGTCCGGCCGAGGGCGAGCCCCATGTCCTCGGCGACCGTGGAGAGCAGCCTGATCGCGCCGCCGAGGTCCCCGGCGCGGCTCAGGAACCAGGTGAAGTCGCGCCAGGCGTTGAGGGTCTGGCGGTCGCCGGCGCCGAGCGCGGCCACGGCCTCCTGGGCCACCGCCTGGAGCTGGACGGCGGACTCGCCGGCCGTCGCCGCCCGGAAGGCGGCGTTGCGGCGCTCGTGCAGCGCGGCCCGCACCTCCTCCTGCGACGGGGGCTGGGGCTGCGGGGACGGGGCTGCTGCCGGAGCCGGCGGGAGCGGAGGGGGCGGCGGCGCGGTCACCGGAGGAGCGGCCGGCGCAGGCAGCACCGTCCCCACCGGCCCGGCCGGCGTCCCCACCGCCCCGGCCGGCCGGCCCGCCTCCAGCGCCGCCAGCCGCCGCTCCACCGTCCGGGCGTCCGCCGGCCGCTCCCCCGGGTCCTTCGCCAGCAGCTCCGTGACCAGCCCCGCCAGCTCCGGCGGCAGCCCCGTCGACGCCCAGTCCAGCGCCGGCGGCGCCTCGTTCAGGTGCTGGTACATCAGCACCGGCGTCGAGTCCCCGCCGAACGGCCGCGCCCCGGTGCAGAGCTCGACCAGCACGCAGCCGAACGCGTAGAGGTCCGCCCGCCCGTCCACCCGGCCCCCGGTCCAGCGCTCCGGCGCCATGTACGCCGGGCTGCCGATGACCGTGCCGGTGGTGGTCAGCCCGCCCGCCCCGATGTCGAGCTGCGCGATGCCGAAGTCCAGCACCTTCACCACGCCCGCGTCGGTGACCATGATGTTCTCGGGCTTGATGTCCCGGTGGACCATCCCCGCGTCGTGCGCGGCGGCCAGCGCGGAGCAGATCTGCCGCCCCCAGCGCAGGCTCAGCACCGGGTCCGCCGGGCCGTCGCGGAGCACGGCGGTCAGGGTGCGGCCGATCAGCAGCTCCATCACCAGGTACGTCACCCGCCGGCCGGCCAGCTCGGCCTCGCCGAGGTCGTGCACGGTGACGATGTGCGGGTGGGAGAGGTTACCGGCCGCGCAGGCCTCCCGGACGAACCGCAGCGCCGCCTTCTGCTGGTCCTCGCCGTGGTGGTTGATGACCTTGACCGCCACCGGCCGCCGCATCCGGGTGTCGAAGGCCCGCCACACCACGCCGAACCCGCCCTGGCCCAGCCGCTCGATCAGCTGGTACCGCCCGTCGAGCACGTCTCCGACCATCACCCGCCCACCCCCGGCCCTGTCGCAGCATCCGCACTCTATCCGCGCCGGCCCGCCGTCCGCCCTCCCCCGTTCCTCCCCGCCCTCCCCCTTTCCTCCCCTGCCGCTCCCGGCCCCGCGGGTGCGAGGATGGCAGCAGGCGCCGCGACGAGACGGCGGCCCCCGCACCAGCCGAGGAGCGCAGTCATGGCCAAGCAGGCCCCGCAGAGCGACCCGGCGCAGGACGCCCCCGAGGTGTCCGCGCGCCAGCACTCGGCCGCCGGGCTGCCCGCCGTCGGCCACAGCCTGCGGATGGCCACCGAGCAGATGAGCGCCCGCCGCACGATCAGCACCCTGCTCAAGGTCAACCAGCCGGACGGTTTCGACTGCCCCGGCTGCGCCTGGCCGGAGCCGGGGAAGACGCACACCGCCGAGTTCTGCGAGAACGGCGCCAAGGCCGTCGCCGAGGAGGCCACCGAGCGCCGGATCCGCGCCGAGTTCTTCGCCGCCCACCCGGTCGCCGAGCTCGCCGAGCGCTCCGGCTACTGGCTCGGCCAGCAGGGCCGGCTCACCCAGCCGATGTTCCTCGACGAGGGCGCCACCCACTACACCCCCGTCTCCTGGGACGACGCCTTCGCGCTGATCGCCGAGGAGCTGCGCGCCCTGGACACCCCGGACGGCGCCGCCTTCTACACCTCGGGCCGGACCAGCAACGAGGCCGCGTTCGCCTACCAGCTGTTCGCCCGCCGGCTGGGCACCAACAACCTGCCGGACTGCTCCAACATGTGCCACGAGTCCTCCGGCTCGGCGCTCACCGAGACGCTCGGCGTCGGCAAGGGCAGTGTCAGCCTCAAGGACCTCTACCAGGCCGATCTGATCATCGTCGCGGGCCAGAACCCGGGCACCAACCACCCCCGGATGCTCTCCGCCCTGGAGCGGGCCAAGCGCGCCGGCGCGACCATCGTCAGCGTCAACCCGCTGCCCGAGGCCGGGCTGGAACGGTTCAAGAACCCGCAGCAGGCCCGCGGCCTGGTCGGCCACGGCACCAAGCTGACCGACCTGTTCCTGCAGATCCGGCTCGGCGGCGACCTCGCCCTGTTCCGCGCGCTCAACCAGCTGCTGCTGGAGGAGGACGCGGTCGACCACGCCTTCGTCGAGGAGCACTGCCACGGCTTCGAGGAGTTCGCCGCCGAGGCCCGGTCGACCTCCCGCGAGGAGGTGCTCGCCGCCACCGGGCTGCCCTGGTCGCAGATCGAGGAGCTGGCCCGCCGCGTCCTCGACTCCGAGAAGGTCATCGTCTGCTGGGCGATGGGCCTCACCCAGCACAAGCACGCCGTGCCGACCATCCGCGAGGTGGTCAACTTCCTGCTGCTGCGCGGCAACGTGGGCCGCCCGGGCGCGGGCGTCTGCCCGGTGCGCGGGCACAGCAACGTCCAGGGCGACCGGACGATGGGCATCTTCGAACGCCCCACCACCGCCTTCCTGGACGCGCTCGGCCGGGAGTTCTCCTTCGAACCGCCGCGCGAACACGGCCTGGACTCGGTCGACACCATCCGCGCCATGCGCGACGGCCGGATCGGCGTCTTCTTCGCGATGGGCGGCAACTTCGTCGCCGCCACCCCGGACACCGAGGTCACCGAGGCCGCGATGCGCCGCTGCCGGCTCACCGTGCACGTCTCCACCAAGCTCAACCGCTCGCACGTGATCACCGGCGCCCGCGCCCTGATCCTGCCCACCCTCGGCCGCACCGACCGGGACGTCACCGCCCGCGGCGCCCAGTTCGTCACCGTCGAGGACTCGATGGGCCAGGTCCACTCCTCGCGCGGCGGCCTGCGCCCGCCGGCCCCCGGCCTGCTCTCCGAGACGGCCATCGTCTGCCGCCTCGCCCGCGCCGTCCTCGGGCCCGGGGACACCGTGCCGTGGGAGGACTTCGCCGCCGACTACGACACCCTGCGCGACCGGATCGCCCGGGTCGTCCCCGGCTTCGAGAACTTCAACGACAAGGTCCGCCGCCCCGGCGGCTTCACCCTCCCGCACGGCCCGCGCGACTCCCGCACCTTCCCCACCGCCACCGGCCGGGCCAACTTCACGGTCAACCCGCTGACGGCGCCCGAGGTGCCGAAGGGCCGCCTGCTGCTGCAGACGCTGCGCTCGCACGACCAGTACAACACCACCGTCTACGGCCTGGACGACCGCTACCGGGGCATCAAGGGCGGGCGCCGGGTCGTCCTGGTCGACCCGGCGGACGCCATCGAGCTGGGGATCGCCGACGGCCAGTACGTCGACCTCGTCAGCGAGTGGACGGACGGCGTGGAGCGCCGCGCCCCGCACTTCCGCGTCGTCCACTACCCGGTCGCCCGCGGCGGCGCGGCCGCGTACTACCCCGAGACCAACGTGCTGGTCCCGCTGGACTCCACCGCCGACATCAGCAACACCCCCACCTCCAAGGCCGTCGTCATCCGCTTCGAGCCCGACAGCGGCGCCTGACCCGTCCTACGTGCGGTACGTCGCCCACCACTCCTCGAACGGCACGGCCCGGGCCGTCGCGGCGTCCCGGTACGCCCTGAACCGGGCCACTTCGCCGGCGTCGGGGAAGCCGACGCCGAGGTACTCCCCGTCGTCGCCGTAGCGCGGTACCGCCACGGTCTCGTCGTCGAACAGCCAGAAGTCCGGCGCCTGCGGGACGGGGTTCTCCTGCTCGGTGACGTCCAGGACGTAGTACTCCTCGCCGGCCGGCACGTGCCGGACCCGCCCCCACGTGAGGTCCTCCTCGACGCAGGCACTGAGCGGGCGGGTCAGCACATGGACCCGGTACATGCGCTTCCCGGCCCGGCGGGCCGCCATCACGACCCTGGACCAGGCGCCCGTCCGGTACTCCTCCGGCCACGTCGAGCCGCACTCGCCCAGAACCTCCAGCCGGAACGCCTCCCGCCCGAACCCCGAGAACCGATCACCGGGCACAAAGGGTGAGGTCGACACGCCCAGCCTCCCCGAAGGACCACGCACACGAACGCCCGCCCTCCGCACCATCCCGCCCACCCCCACCCCGGGTCAACCCCCACCCGGCCCCCGCCGCCCGCCCCCACCGCCCCCATCGCCCCCCGCCCACCCCACCGGACAGGGCGGGGGCGGCTCCGAGGTGGGGTTGTGGGTGCGGGGGCAGGAGACGGCGGCGACGGAGCGCAGTTGCTGCCCGGGGGTCCAGTACGTCCACACCACGTCGTGGGGATAGCCGGCGAGGAAGGCACGGGCGTGATCGAGCCGGAGTGCTGCGGGGAGGTCGCCCTCCAGGCCAGGGGCGTCGGCGAGCTGCTTGCCGAGCCAGTCCAGGGTCTCGGCCGGTTCGGCGGTGGTGAGGCTGATCCGGTCGGCCGACTTGGCGAGCCAGTGCACGATCTCCAGGGGAGGAACGGGGCTGTTCCAGACCGGCCGCCCACCGTTGCGCAGTTCGGGCGGCCGCCGTTCGACGTCCTCGGGCCGCTTGCCGCCCACCCAGGCGTAGCAGTGCCAGTGAAGTGCGGGCCTGTGCCAGTGATCCATACGCGCCTACCCTTGGTGGATGGGTCGGTCCCGCCCCCAATTGGCGTGGGGGCGGGGCCGGTTCATTCGGGTGTGGTGGGTCAGACAGCCGTGTCGAACCGCGCCGGGTCGATCCCCGCCGCCGCCAGCTCGGCCGTGCTGAACCGCAGCTCCACACCCGGACGCTTGGTGTCGCCCATCACCCACAGCCCGCCCACGACGCCGGGCACCTCCCGCAGGGTCGCGCAGGTCTCGTGCTCCGACTGCTGGTTGCCCCCGCACGCCCGGTACGCGGTCACCCCGCCCGGAACCTCGATCCCGTACAGGTCGCTCATGGCTGTCCTCCTCTTCGACGCTGCGGAGAAGCCGTCCCCGCACGGGGGTTCACCCGCCCCGGCCGGATCCCGACGGCCGGGGCGGGAGTCACGTCGCTCCGGGTCCGAGTCGGCCGGCGCGCTCTCGGCGGGGACGGGCTTCGGTTGTCCTCGCAGGTCCTGGTACTGCGGGCTTTGGCACGAGTCGCCAAGCCGGCCGCTCCCTCGGTGTCGCCGGAACCGACGACAACACGATAGGAACGGCGAAGAGTTGGGATCCATCGGATTCTGCGGGATTGCACGACTTCACCCGAGAGCATCAATGGCGGCCGTGATCAGCGCACGGGCTTTCGAGCCGTAGACCGCCGCGTCCCCCAGCGTGGCGAAGGTGTCTGCGTACATCGCGACCTCGCTGGGCTGGGTCAGTGTGAGGTGCCCGGACACGAGTTCCACGTTCACTTGGGCGCTGTCGAAGATCCAGAACCCCTCGACCGGCATCCGGGTGCGGTTCAGCCGGGAAGGCACGATCCCGACGCTGACGTTCGGCAGCGCGCCTGCCGTGATCAACCGCTCAAGCTGCTCCGCCTGGGTGTCGGCGTCACCGAGTCCGTTGCTCAGGACGGACTCCTCGATCAGGAACGCGAAGCGCCGCCGGCCGTCGTGCAGAACACGCTGCCGTTCCATGCGTACAGCCACCGCATCGGCCACGTCGTCGAGCGGGACCCGCCGCCGCTGGACGGCGCGCAACACATCCTCGGTGTAGCCATGCGTCTGGAGGAGTCCGGGCACGAGCCATGAGGAGTAGGCCCGGAACCAGTAGGTCCGCTCGAACAGTGGCAGAACGGCCTCCTGCGCCCTGCGCAAGCCCGCGCGCTCCATGCGGCGCCACTCCACCCACATGCCCTCGACGGCACGGAGGGAGGCCACCAGGTCCGCCGCCTGGTCCTCCTTGCCGCACGCGCGGCACCAGGCAAGCAGGTCCTCGGCGGACGGGGAGGTCTTGGCCGTGGAGATCCGGGACACCTTGGACGGATGCCAGCCGCACAGCGATGCGAGCTGCCTGCCGTCCAGCCCGGCGTCCCTGCACATCTCACGGAGGCGGTCGGCAAGGACCTTCCGGGCGGCCTGGACGTGCGACGATCCCGATGCGGACATGATGGGTCAGGCCGGCGTGTAGTCCTCGTGCGGTGTCGCCCGCTCCCACACGGCCTCGAAAGCGGAGTTGACCAGATCCACGACGTCCGGGTCCGTTCGCAGTTCCCTGTCCACGACCTCCCCGGCTCCGGAGAAGTACGTGAACAGCACGACCGAACCGTCGAACATCCACAGGTCCGTTCCCGGCAGCGCGATGTCGGCAGCCCTCCGGCGGGGCAACCAGCGAACCAGTTCACCTGCGGCGATGTTGGCGAACGTGAGGTCGTGCTCATATCTGATGTAGTCCGTCACCGGCTCCGACACGATCCGCGCCCGCCGCACGACCACACCCCGCCGAGTGGTCTCGCCCACCAGATCGGCCCAGGGCCCCCACCAGTCGGGCAGCCTGGCAGGATCGTTGCCGTAGCGGTGACCGGCGCGCCAGCGAGCGAACTCGGGATCACCGGGCGTGTAGCTGTCACGCATCTCCAGATGGACGGCGGAGCTCCGAGCCCCGGCCAAGCCCTCACGAACGGGGAACTTCACCGTTTCCACTTTCAGGTCGGGGGATGCAGTCGAGCATCACGGCCGGAAGCCGGATGATCGTCTCGTGGCTCGGAACATCGGTGCTGTGACCAGGGACCGATCCGATCTCCTGGCACGCCTTCACCTCGTCGTCCGTGGCCTTGTAGGACTGGATCAGCAAATCCCCCGTGTCCTGGTCCAGCCAGATCGTCGGCGAGTCGTCAACGGGAGTGTTCGGGATGATCCCCAGGAAACGCAACCTCATGACCTCTCCCTGTGTCGATCCGATTGCGCTCGGTTGCACCACTGTCGCCCTGCCGAGCGATCTGCGCAAGCGCCGTGCCAGAGCAGACAACGAGGGGCGGGGAGAGGGGTTTCGGTGGCCCCTTGCGCACGCAAGGGGCCACCGTGAGCAGCTATCGCGGATCGCCCACCAGGCCCGCCACTTCAGCCCCGAAACCAACCCCCACAACCACAAACCCCGCCGCATGCCCCACTGACCACCCGGAGCAGGAAGTCGGCCGGTCCGACTTCCCACTCCCAGCAGCACAGCACGGCTCCGGTGGCCCCGTGCAGGCAGCAAGGGGCCACCGGAGTAGGAAGTCGGTGCCGTCGATTTCCTACTCCCCAGCCAGACCCTGAAGTCGTCGGCCGACCCGCCGAACCTCGGAGTAGGAAGTCGGACGGGCCGACTTCCTACTCCGGCGGCGCGGCTCGGGTGGTGTTCAGTGACCCTCACAGGGCGCACGGGTCCACCGGAAGCAGCTGCCGCAGTGCACCCGGGAGTGAGAAGTCGGCCTCGACGACTTCCCATTCCCGGGCTGTGGTAGGCCGGGGACAAGAGGCCCCCCCGGTAGCAC